>JAZOQJ010000001.1:0-8108 GCA_045655985.1 Clostridia bacterium
AGCTAATTTTAAAGCTTCGTCAAAAGAAACGATACCTAAAGGCTCGTTATTTGAGCCAATTAACCTTACCTCATTTGCATGAATTTGTTCATTCAATAATAATTCCTTACTAATAGTAATTCACCTTTCCTTTATGCCAAGATGCCTCGGCAAATTTTTTAAACAAAAAAAAATGAGCAATGCTTTTAAGAATTACCCACTTGTTTTAAAATTTTATAAATAGTTTTTTAAAATATTTAAAATTTTAAACCTAGCCTAAACCTTGTTTGGCTGGTGAGAAGTGGATACTTCTACTTAAAAACATTCACATTATAGTATCATTTATATGATTTGTCAAGTATTTTTTTATATTTTTACAAATTTTATGAAAAAATTAACATTATATTTGCAAACTAACTGAAATTGCAGTATTAACTTCGCTCATAAGCCCCTGTGGAAGTTCCCCTATTTTTTCCTGTAGCCTTGTTTTATCAAGTGTTCGAATTTGTTCTAATAAAATAACTGAGTTTTTTGGAAGGCCGTATTCAGACCCAACTTCAATATGTGTTGGAAGTTTGGCTTTGCTCATTTGACTTGTAATAGCCGCAACGATAACTGTTGGACTAAATTTATTACCTATATCATTTTGTACTACTAAAACAGGTCTTAAGCCCCCTTGTTCACTACCTACTACTGGGCTTAAATCCGCATAGTACATTTCGCCTCGTTTAATCATTTAAAGCCTCCAAAACTCAAACACTCAAAATATTTTATGTTATGATTTAAGTTTTAACACAATTAAGACTTTATGTAAACACTTTTTATTTTAAAAAATTACGAACTTTGACGAACTTTGTCAAAACTCATATAAAGCAATCAAATATTGTCATTTGAGAGTAGCCATTTTACATACGTATCGATATCAGCATCCATAAAAATTGCTTCGCGAGATAAATTTAATGAATGTAAATAATTTTGTTGTACAGAATAAAAACTTTGATATTTTTGCCCTATATCATCAGTTAAAATATGAAATTTTTTATCGCTATTTTGTAATTTTAGTTTTAATGCTTTTAATCCCTCAACATATTCTCTTAATTGTTCACTCATAATTTTTTACAACCACCCAATTTTTAAACTTATTAAATTACTTTTTTTTTAGTATGTATGGTTTTAAAAACATTATACAAAAAAACACAGATAAAAAAATCCGTGTCCTTTCAATTTATTTTAGTAGCAAATACAATAACTTATAGCATAATCTCCATCGTGAGAAATTGAAATTTTTATATCCTCACAGCTTATTTTTACAAGTAAGCTCATAATTTTATGTGTAACTTCAATGTTTGGTTTGCCTATTTTATCATGTGTTATTTCAATTTCCTTTAAAGAAAGCCCATTTCCTAGTCCCACACCTAGCGCTTTAGCTGCCGCCTCTTTTGCCGAAAATAGACCAGCTAAGGTATTTAATTTATTTGATTTAGAATTAATATAATCAATTTCCTTACTAGTAAAGTGCTTTGTTAAAAAATCGGCATTGTTTTCCCATTTTTCAAAACGTTTTATATTGCAAATATCGCATCCTATTTCCATTTTTTAATTTCCTTTTTACAAATGTATAAATATACTTTATAATGCATAAATACTTACTTGCATAGTACACGCATAGTATCTTTTTTATTGATTTTATGCAAAATTATTCATAATCCTCATAACTAATTACATACTTTATATCATCAAAAGCAAAGCCCTTTCCAATTAGGTATTTAATTGCCTTTTGCTTGTTTTCAAAAGTATGTACTTTATTTTTCATGTATTTTTGATACAAACTTAAAATTAAATCATTTTCGCCTTCAAAAGTTTCAAGTGCCTTATCAATTGATTTTTGAGAAACTCCTTTCTTTAAAAGTTCAAGTTCCACAACCTTTTTGCTTTTTTTGTCTTTATTTGAATTTATGTAGGCTTCTATATAATGTTCGTCGTTAATATACTTGTATTCGGTTAATTTTTCAAGAGTATCTTCTATAACAAACTCATCAAAACCCTTTTCTTTCAAATACATTTTAATTTCATGCCTTGTTTTAAACCTAGTATTTAGTAAATTTAAAGCCTTATTAAAAGCCACTTGCTTTTCACTTTCAAAAACTATATCTTTTAGCTTTTCTTCATCAACTTTGTTGCCTACTTTTAAACCTTTTCCAATAACAACCTCATTTTGAAGCCCGCAAAAAAATTCGCCATCTAAGAATATATTAGAACGAGTTTTATCCTTCTTTTGCACTTCTATTTTAGTAATTTCTGTCATTTTCACCTACTTAACAATATTATTTTACTGCTTTTAAAATGTAGTAGCCAGCGTCCCTTTTCATAACTTCTACTTCTTGAAAAACTTGGGACAAAGCTTTTTTAATGCTGTCTTCACCATGTTTTTTCTTAATAACTAGCCAAAGTTGTCCACCTTCCTTTAAATGCTCATGTGCGCCAAGTAGAATATTTAATAGGTTCTCTTTCCCCGCTTTTATTGGTGGGTTTGTTATAATAAAATCATATTTTTCACTTATACTTTCATAAGCATTTGATTGTTTAATATCCCTAATGTTTTTTGCATGATTTTTAAGTGCATTATGTTTAGTAAGCTCAACTGCAACAGAATTTATATCGCACATATCAATATTTGCTTCTTTATATACCCTTGAAAGCGCTAAACCTATAATTCCATACCCACAACCAATATCTAATATGGTTTTTCCTTTTAAATCTGTCTCTTGATTTTTAATAAAGGTTTTAATTAAAAGGTTTGTGCCATAGTCAACTTCATCTTTTGAAAACACGCTATCGCAACTCTTTAAAGTGAACTCGTACCCCTCTACATATGCTTTAAACTCAAAAAAATCTTCTTCCTTATGCTCTTTTGCTATAAAATAATGTTCCATTATTTGCTCCTGTTGTTTAAAATATATGTTCTTGCAACATATTATTTATTTGCTGTTTTACTTTGCTAACTAATTCTTTTTTTACGGTTAATATTATTGTTATATTATTGCCATATTGGGTAGCGCTATTCAAAACGCCATCTAAATTATTAAGTTGATTAACTAATTTGCTTTTACTAAGTGATAATTTTATTTTAAGTTGTTCGGTTTCAACAACCTCTTTTTCGCCGGCAAGTTTAATTACTTCATTAGCTGAATTTGAATAAGCCCTGGTAAGCCCGCCTGCGCCTAGTTTTATCCCACCAAAGTACCTTACCACAATTATTAATGTGTTTGTGAGATTCTTAAGGGTTATTAGGTCAAAAATTGGCTTTCCTGCAGTTCCCTGAGGCTCGCCATCATCACTCATTTTTGCGGTGCTCTTTAATTTGTAAGCATAGCACACATGTGTTGCATCTGCATATTTTTTTTGATAGTCTTTAACTAATCGCTGAGCCTCATGTTCATTTTGTACTTCAAAACAAAAAGCCATAAATTTTGACTTTTTAATTTCCAGCACAAACTCACTATTTTTTCCAATTGTTAACATAAATACAAATTAATTATATCAAAAATCAAAAAAATTTACAATGAATATAAAAGTTTTTGTAAAAACAGCAATTTTTTTGTGCAATATTTTAAAGTGTGTGTTATCATAATAAATGATAGATAATATAAAGAGAGGTACTTTCATGGAACAAACCAAAGAACTCATGGAGCAGTGCAAACTCCATAACTTAAATAGTTTTGGCTCAAGCCCAATTCCACAAGAAGGAGTTTATACTCAAGTAAAAGAAATAAAACAAATAAACGGGCTTACCCATGGCGTTGGAGGATGCGCTCCACAGCAAGGTGCATGCAAATTAACATTAAATGTTAAAAATGGTGTTATTCAGGAAGCCTTAGTTGAAACAATTGGTTGTAGTGGCATGACCCACTCTGCTGCAATGGCAGGCGAAATACTTCCAGGTAAAACAATTTTAGAAGCACTTAACACTGACCTTGTTTGTGATGCAATTAATGTCGCCATGAAAAACTTATTTAACCAAATTGTGTATGGTAGAACTCAAAGTGCATTCTCGCTAAACGGGCTCCCTGTTGGCGCAGGATTAGAAGACCTTGGAAAAGACAAAGCAAGTAAAATAGGCACAATTTATTCAAGTAAAATAAAAGGCACAAGATATTTACAAACTGGCGAAGGATATATTACAGAACTTGCCCTTGATAAAAACAATGAAATTATTGGCTATAAATATGTGAACACAAATAAAATGATGGGATTAATAACAAAAGGCGTTAATGCACAAGAAGCAATAACTTCCGCTACAAAAACTTATGGAAGATACGCTGATGGCATTAAATTTGTAAATCCAAGGGATAATTAAGGAGCATATTATGGTAAACTTTGAAGGTTATGATAGAAGAAAAGAATCTATTGAAAGCACAATAAAAAAATATAAACTAAAATCGCTTGAACATTGTTACGATATCTGCGAAAAATATAAAATAGATGTAGACGCTACTATAAAAGGCATTCAGCCCATTGCTTTTGACAATGCCACTTGGGGATACACCTTAGGCTGTGCCATTGCCCTATCTCAAAAAGGAAGTAAAGCAACTGATATGGCAAAATATATTGGTGAGGGTTTACAGGCTTTCTCCATTCCCGGCTCTGTTGCAGATACCAGAAAAATAGGTATAGGTCATGGCAATTTAGCTGCAAAATTATTAGACGAAAAGACTAAGTGTTTTTGCTTTTTAGCAGGCCACGAAAGTTTTGCCGCTGCAGAAGGCGCTATAGCAATCGCAAAATATGCTAATGTTGCGAGAAAAATTCCACTTAAAGTAATTTTAAACGGCTTAGGTAAAGACGCCGCTTACATTATTTCCCGTATAAATGGCTTTACTTATGTTGAAACAAGTTTTGATTACGAAAATAATAAACTTAATGTTGTAAAAGAAATAAAGTTTGGCTCTTCCCCTGTTCGTGTATATGGTGCAAATGACGCAACAGAGGGACTACACATTATGATACATGAAGGCGTTGATGTATCTATAACCGGTAACAGCACCAACCCAGTTCGCTTCCAACACCCAGTTGCTGGAACATACAAAATGTGGTGCCAAGAACATAATAAAGAGTATTTTAGTGTGGCATCAGGTGGCGGAACGGGTAGAACTTTACACCCAGATAATGTTGCCGCGGGTCCCGCTAGTTACGGGCTAACTGATTTAATGGGCAGAATGCACGCAAACGCTCAATTTGCAGGCTCTTCTAGCGTGCCTGCGCATGTAGATATGATGGGATTTATCGGCATGGGAAACAACCCAATGGTTGGCGCTACTGTCGGCCTTGCCGTTATGTGCTCAAAAGCCAAATGTAAAAAATAAAAATTTAAATGATTGCAGGGTTATTCCCTGCTTTTTTTTATACCTTACCTATTGACTAGGTATTAAACTTTTGATATAATTTACTCATCAATTTAATTATACTTAAAGGAAAATATTATGGATTTAGACAGAATTTCTGATGAAACACTAGTTAAATATTATCAAAATTTAATGTTTAACCTTGCAAAATCAAGTAAAGATATACAAAATATTTTTTTAACCGCTTATTATGGAATGACAGATTGTAAGCAAAACAAACTAATAAACAAAATTAATCTTTATACCATTTTGGGCTTTTCGGCGGCTAAAATTATAAGCGGGATTAATCACCCGGCAGATATTAATGTATACCTTTTAGGATTGTTAATTGGCGCTTATAATACTGTTGCTGGACACCTAAACAACGTAAAATTAATGGCAAATAAAAATTTGCTTACTAAATTCATACTTAAAAATATTGATGACCAATATGCATTAAGTGCTGCACTGGATACAGATAACACTAAAATGCAAAGAATTATTGATTGTATGGATAAGGCATTTTTAAACATTATACATTCAAAAAGTTATATGATAAGAATTCAAAATTACAAAGCAATGAGCAAATCCTCAGGTATTTGTGATTTTGATAAATATAATTTTGACCCAAATTCATTTCTTAAAGATGGTATTACATTACTTTCTAGGAGCCTATTAAATAGTTCTCCGTTAGAATGTGAAAGAACTTTAAAAACAATGGCGCTTAGTGGCGACCCACTTGCAATTATATGCTACTATTTAACAAAGCCAAAAGAAGACTCTTCCCATATTGATGCCATAGTTCAAAATTACACATTGGAAGACATGGAAACTTCTTATATTTATTTTATGGCTGTATACCTTTCAGGTCTAAAAACAGACCAACAAATGCAAATTATAAAAAAACAAGCTGAAATTAACACAAACACTTATAATTTGTTTTTGGATTCGAATGGTAAACTTTCCGATATTGGCGCCATTTTTCAATGTATGTACTATGAGTCAACAACGGCAAGATATATGTGTGATGACCAAGATTTTTGGAATTATAAAAGCGCTTTAAAATATTTAAAAAAATCAAAAACTGATTTTAGCCTATTTTATAAAGCAACTAGAAACTTTTTACTGGAAAAAGGAAAAACAAAATTAAATGCAGCGGCTATGCTTGTAAACTTTGCTCATCGTGGTATTAAATCTGAAGTTCTTGATGAAGAATATGTTATTATTGAAACGGATGATAAACAAATTGAAAAAAACAAATAAAATTAAGTTCCCTTCATAAATTTATACAACGATTTTACACATTAACATATAACAAATAAAATTTTTATTAAAAATACTTGATTTTTTTAAAAAACAATGATATATTATATAAGCAAATTAATTTGATCTAACTAGTTAGGAGGAAACATACAATGTCTAGAGTTTGTAATGTATGCGGTAAAGGCAAAATGTCTGGCCACACTGTAAGCCACTCAAATCGTAAGGCTAACAGAACTTGGGGCGCTAATGTACAAAAAGTTAAAATTAATATTGATGGTACTGAAAAGTCTCAATACGTTTGTACAAAATGCATGAAAACAATTAAAAACGCATAACTAAATTAAAAAAAAAACGGGAACTAGCTATTCTCGTTTTTTTATGTCAAATTATCAAATACCTTTCCTTATTCAATAAAATTATAATTAACTTAACCTTGTTGTTTTTTTATTTAAGTTTATTTGGAGCGTTATAATTTTTACCAAAGTGTAATTATTTGATATACTCCCCCTTATACCAACATTATACCCTGCGCTCAAAACAAAAAGCAAATAATTTTTAAAAATAAAATTTATTTATTGAAATTTTTTAAGAATTTATCAAATAGTCCCTTATTTTTAACCAAAAAAAACACCCAAATTTTTATTTGAGTGTCTTTTTTTATTGATTTTATTCTGTTTTCCCTTCGTCAAGTTCTTCTTCAAATTTTTTATTTCGCTCTTTTAATTTGTTTAAGGTTTCTTTTGATTTCGAATCAATCACATCTCCTTCCCTTGTATAAGCTGCCTCAACAAACTCAGGGCCACCAATTGCATAGTGTGCAATATAACCAAGACAACCATTTAATGAATTGCCAGAATGCCCCTGGTTCTTTAAAATAGTAAAACATTCATCATAAGAAACACCTGCTTTTAAAGCTTCCATAATCTCTAATGGTTCTACAGCAAAATCAGGAAAGAATTCATTTGAATGACTCCATACTGCGTATTCAATCCATTTATCTGCTAATTGAGGATAAGTACTTGCAACACCTCTATTAATAATATCTAATAATTCCATTTTCTCCCTCCTGAAATAATTTTGATACTATTAGTATATACAATCATATATATATTGTCAAATAAAATTACATTTATGTTTAGTTGATATAAAAAAATCAGCATATAAAATGCCGATTTTTTATAATATTATTCAATATCAACAAAATATTTAATACCTGTTCCACTAGATGCGCTTTTAACAATTGCACGAATAGCTTGAGCAATTTTACCGCCTTTACCAATTACCTTGCCTTTATCTTCTTCAGCAACTTTAACTTTAAAAACGACAACATTCTCTTCTTTTTCTACTGTGGAAATTTCCAATGCTTCTTTATTTGAGCATAGTTCTTCAATTATATATTTAACTAAATTTTCCATAGTTAGCCTCATTTAATTATTTATTAATAGCGCCACATTTAACTAGTAAAGCCTTAGCAGTATCAGTTGG
>JAZOQJ010000002.1:0-9514 GCA_045655985.1 Clostridia bacterium
GCTATAATAGAAAATAGCAAAATTGCATCAACAAAATTTTTAAGAACAATTACAAACCCTGTTGACCAATTATACCTTAATTTAAAATAGATAATTTCAAACACGCTTATGCATAAAAATAATAAACCAATATAAAATACAAGGCCACCTAATGCATAAGGAGTTGCCACAGAGGTATTATACCCTAAAATAAGAGACATTGCAATACCTACTAGCATAATTGCCAATGAAATGAATAAAGATGGCAAACAACATTTATAGTAATTTTTATGAAAGTTCATTTATATTTGCCTCCCTTTTAAAGCCATACTTAGAAGGCTCTTTAATACTAATATTTACAAGCCATTTTGCAAAAACATAGTTTATTAAAATAGCAAAGAATGTGTAACAAACTGCACCAATCATTAATACAGTTCCAAATGATTTAATAAATGGATTATTAATTAAAAACATTATAAAACCTGACACAAATAACAATGCAAATATATCAAGCATTAGTGCATAACTTTTTGTAAAGCCATACTTTACACTTGCGGGTACTTTTTTACCCATGGCATAACCTTTTTTCATGTTATTTAGCATAATATAGGTTTGTAGTACGCCCGCAATTAATGCTATAACCATAGCTGCAAAAGATATATCAGCAACAACTATATTGGGTATTGCTTGTAATAATAAAATATATACTAAAGTCGCAAGTAACATTGAAAATGCTGCAACTAAACCTAGATTTTTAAATAATACTATTAAAAGTGCTACAAGAAGTGCAAAAATTAAAGTCATAATAACTGCAGTTAGAACAATATTTGCAACTGCCTCACCTTTTGTTATTACTTCAACATTTTGACGTGTAAATTCAAAATCATACTTAGCACTATTAAATTGAGCTGCAAACACTTTTGCTTGAGTTAAATTTTCAACACTACCAGAAATAAACACCTCTTGTTCATTAATTGTATTTGAAACTGAAATAGTATTAAATAATTCGCCAGCAACAAAAATGTACACATATTGTGAGCCACTTGCTGCCTTAGTTGTTAAGTCCTTAAACTTTTGCCTACCTTCTTCAGTAAACTTAATATTTACGCCATATGCGCCACGCTCTTTACTAAATTGCCCAACAACTTCTTTAATATGATTTTCGTTAAGTAATGATTCGGCAGTATCACTATTTTCAATTTTAAATTCTAAATTATTTTTTGTTTTTAAAACTGATTCAATAACACCAAGGTCGTCAATTTCACTATTTTCATCAATATAAACGTCATATAAAGACAAAGTGACATAATAATCACCATTGCCAGCAAAATAGCCGTTTACATCGGCATTATAGTAATATTTATTATACAAAACATTAGGTAAAAACATGCTATATGCTTCAACACCTTTTTGGGTATTAGAGTCCTTAACCCCTGTGTTTTTAACCTTATATGTTACATTTGTGCCACCACTATATGAAATAGATGTATCCCATGCGCCTATAAACCCATTAAATTTGTTTTCAGATTTTGGCATAGAAAATTGTAATACAGATAAAAGTAACATTATTGCCGCTAGTACACCTAAAATTATAAATTTAGTATATGCTCTTTTCTTTTTTTTGCTCATAACTTTTAGTAATGCTCCTATTTTAACTACAATGTATTATATATTATTGACTTTTTTTAGTCAACTCTTTTAAAAAATTGTTTATCAAATATTAAAAGTTGTTCCATTTCTAATTTTAGCACAGAAAATTTTTTTTTAAAACTAAATATTAAATTTAATTTAACTTTCATATTTGTTTTTTTTATTTCATAAAATTTACTAGTAACAAAATTTGAGGTTTTTATGAAAAATAGCAGTTTAAACAACAAAATATCTTTAGGCGCAATTTTAAAAAGCAATATATTATCGGTTTTTACAACTTTAATTTGTATTTTAATTTTTGCATTTATTTTAAACATTTTTAGTTTAGGTAGTGAATGTATTGATATAGTAAATCAAATTATAAAAATAACAAGTATAATAATAGGTTGCATAAGTTTACAAAAGGCATCTAAAAGCACAAGTATATCTAATTTTATAATTTTACCTATTATATATACCCTATCTACTTTTATAATATTTAGTTTATTAAATGGTTCTTTTTATTTTGATATAACTTTATTTAATGATATGTTTTTTGCTGTTGTGATTGGTATTATTTACTTTTTACTATTAGGCCGTCAATCAAATAAATACTATAAAAAAGCGCGTGGTTAAACAAAAAAACTTAGCAATTATGCTAAGTTTTTTTATGATTTATTGTTCTGTTCTTGATTATTCTTGAATTTCTTTTGGTAATGTCCTTTCATCAAGACCATAAATTGCCCTTGCATCAATTTCCATTAAAGCGCCGTCAACAAGTTCAATTACTACATATCTAACATTTTCTTTAACATCAACACTTTTAACTGTACCATATATACCTGTTAAAGTTTTAATTTTAGCGCCTTCTTTTAAAAGTCCAGTAACTTCTAAATAATGTTCGTCCGCTTTTTTAGCTTTAAACCAATTAACTAAACAAATAACTGCCAAAATAACAACAATTGCAATAATATATGGCATATAAGTATCAAATTTAGTTTTTGCTAATAAGTTAAAAATTTCCATGTAATATAACCTCGTTTTTTTAATTTAACAAAATAAGTATATATTAGTTTTTACAAAATGACAAAAGAAAATTAAAAATTTTTCTAAATTTTATAAAAAAATAAAAAGATTGCAAAAAAGCAACCCTTTTATTATTTATTATATCCCGTCTTTTTATAAAACTCTTCCTTAAAATCTAAAAGTCTATCTTCCCAAATTGCCTGTTTAATATCTTCAGTCAATTTTGTTAAATACCTTATATTGTGAAGGCTTAACATACGTCCACCTAAAATTTCGTCGGCATTAAATAAGTGCCTTAAATATGCTTTGGTGTAATTTTTACAACAATAGCAATCACAATTTGGGTCAAGTGGTGTAAAATCTTCCTTATAGGCTCCATTTTTAACAACAACTTTCCCTAAAGATGTAAATGCAGTACCATTACGTGCAATACGAGTAGGTAGCACGCAGTCCATCATATCTATACCACGAATAAACCCTTCAATTAAGCAGTCAGGAGAACCCACGCCCATTAAGTAATGAGGTACGTCCTGCGGAAGTTTATCCTTAAGTACATCCAATATATGATACATAACGGGTTTTGGTTCGCCTACAGAAAGCCCACCAATAGCAATACCATGTTTTACATAAGGCAAGGTTTTTTCTAAACTTTCTAGCCTTAAATCGTCAAAAACAGTACCTTGTACTATAGGAAACAATGCTTGTTTTTCATTTTTATGATGTTTATAACACCTATCAAGCCAAGAAAGTGTCCTTAAAAGCGCCTCTTTAGCCTTTTTATGCGAAACATTTGGTTCACTACATTGGTCAAAAGCCATTATGATATCAGCGCCTAGCGCGTTTTGAATATCAATAGCTTTTTCAGGTGTAATAAAATGCTTATCTCCATTAAGGTGAGATTTAAACGAAACGCCTTCATCAGTTATTTTATTAGAGTCGCTTAAACTAAAAACTTGAAAACCGCCACTATCTGTTAAAATAGGTCTGTCCCAATTCATAAATTTATGAAGACCGCCCGCTTTTTTAACAATTTCTTCCCCTGGCCTTAAAAAAAGATGATAAGTATTACTTAATATTATTTGAGAATGTGCATCCTTAAGTTCTTCAGGAGACAAACTTTTAACAGTTGCTTGGGTCCCAACTGGCATAAAAACAGGTGTTTCAATATCCCCATGTGGAGTATGAAAAACACCAATCCTTGCACCAGATTGCTTACATACTTTTTTTACTTCAAAACTAAAATTTTCGTTATTCATTGTTTTTTCCTTTATTTTTCTTCATCAGGTTCTTGTATAACATCTACAATATCAATTGTATAGGGGTCACAAAAAGCACGAGACACAACTTTTTTATTTGGATCTTGACACAGTTTTTCCGCAGCATGCATGAAACCAAAGAACTTTCGCCAATCTTCTTGACACTCCCTTTTTATTTCATCTATTGTTAAAGGCTTTGTTTTATATTTTGTGTCTGGGAAAAAAGGTTCATCCATATAACAATCAGGTAACCTTAATAAGAAATAGTCTAGACTAATAGGTATAGGTGTTTTAAACCAATTATTAGAGGAAGTAAAACTTAGTCCTTCTTCATTATTAATTCGTTCAACATTTATTAATTTGTTTTTTGTAAAGACATTATTGCCTTGAGGAGCATCAAAAATAAAGTCTTTTGTGTTCTCAGTTAAAAAGATCAACCCACATAAACTTGCTTCCGCTAGTGCTTTAGCATCTTTTGAAGGAAATACAAATTTTTCTCCATCAGCATATTCAGAAACAATTCCGTCAAAACCAGCCTCTAAAACATATCTATCAGACAAGTGTTTTGCAGCTCTTTGAAAAACCTTTTCTGCCCTTTTATCCATATAAATAGGATGACAAAATGTCCTTACAAATTTAATCAATTTGGAGAATATTTTAGCGTCACTTCTTGATACCATATCTGCAGTATATTGAGTAATTTTTTCGCCAAGTTCAAATAATACTTGAGGAGTAATATATAATTTTATATCACCATCATAGACCATTTGCCATAATTTTTTTATATTGTTTTTAATATATTCTGTTTCAGTTGAAAGTTCATCTAAATCATTATTTGCGCATAAATTTAAGTGAATTACTACATCAGTATCTACCGCAACAAAAAACCTTGCTTTACTATAATCTATTAATGACATCAAAAATCCTCCTAACTATGTTTTATAATATTAAGCAGCTGTCGCCAAACGAAAAGAAACGATATTTTTGCTTAACTGCCTCTTTGTAAAATTTAAGGGTTTCATCAATTCCACAAAAAGCACTAACAAGCATAATTAATGTGCTTTCAGGCAAGTGAAAATTTGTTATCAAATGGTCCACACACTTAAATTTTTTGCCCGGATAAATAAATATTTGTGTATTACCTTTTTGTTCTTTTAGGTAGCCATTTTCGTCTGATACTGTTTCAATCACTCTAACGCTAGTTGTACCAACCGCCACCACTTTTTTACCATTTTGTTTTGCTGTATTTATTAAATTTGCATTTTCCTCAGTAATTTCATAATATTCACTATGCATATCATGATTTAAAATGTTGTCTTCATTTACTGGCCTAAAAGTACCTAACCCCACATGAAGTAAAACCCTTGCAATTTTAACACCCTTTTCTTCAATTTTTTTAATTAGTTCGGGTGTAAAGTGCAAGCCTGCAGTTGGAGCCGCGCTTGAGCCACTTGTTTTAGCATAAACTGTTTGATACCTGTTTTGGTCTTTAAGTTTTTCGTGAATATATGGAGGAAGTGGCATTGTACCTACTTTATTTAACACCTCTTCAAACACGCCATCAAACTCAAATTCAACAACCGAATTACCCATATCGTGATGTTCTAAAACTTTGGCACGTAATAAATTATCTTTAAACGCAATATGAGTTCCAACTTTCAATCTTTTTTGTGGCTTTAATAAAACTTCCCACTTTTTATCATCTATTTTTTTAAGTAAAAGCACCTCAGCTTTAGCCCCTGTTTCCTCTTTTACACCTAAAAGACGAGCAGGTATTACTTTAGTGTTATTAACAACTAAAACATCGCCTTCATTTAAATAATCTAAAACATCATAAAAATGTTTATGTAAAATTGTTTTAGTTTCCCTATCATAGACAAGCATTTTTGAATTATCACGTTTATCTAAAGGCGACTGAGCTATAAGTTCAGGCGGAAGGTCATAGTAATAAGTTGATTTATTATAAATATCTTTTTCCATATATTTTCCTAAAATTATCGTTCAAAAGAAGAATCTTCTTCTTTCACATTTATATTATCCCATTCATTATTGTAGTCTTCAAAGTTTGCTTCAGTTATTTCATGAGTTAAACTACTCACTGCTTCATTAAGTTTTGACCTATATTCTGCATAAAATAGTTTTAAGTTCATAAATAACATTTTATCCTTTTGAAACAATTTATCAAACCTTAAAATTAGTTTAGAAAGCAATTGGTTTTTAGCGTAAATGGTTTCTTCGTACGAGAGTTTGGGCATAACTTGTGTTAGTTTATCAAATTCCTGCAAAATAATTTTGCCTATAGCGCTATTTTTTAACGTTTCAAGACGTTTATCTAAAAACTCCTTATTTATTGAAGCTGTTGCATATACGCTATGGCCTGCCAAAATATACAAATATTTTTTTGCCCTTACAACATTTAACGGCTCATAATCAATTTCAGTCCTACTTTTACCACCAATAGTGCCACCAATATTAAATTCAGTTGCTATTGTTTTATACAAATTTTCGTCATTTGGTAAAATTAAATGCGCAATAGTGTTATTATCATAGTCCACAAAAAGACCACCTGCTTTTTTTACAGGTTCTTTTAAAATTAAATAAACTGTTACAAATGATTTTTGAGGTAAATCAAACCTAAGGTCAACAACAAATTCAAAAGCGCCAAAATGTAATATTTCGTTTTTAGACTTTAGATAAATTGTATTAAAGTCTTCCTTAACCACTTTTTTAGGCATTTTAATTAAATCCTTTAAAATAACCTCAGGCGTATTCAGTTCGCCCCTTAAAGAGTAGGAAGATAAAGCAAAATTATAAATTTTATCTAAATCATAAAAATTTATAGCTTGTATAAAATTTTGTTGTTCTATTTCATTTAAATCTTCAAAATCATTTATTTTAAGATTTTCAAAACCTATATCTCTTTCTTTCATTTAACACCTAATTTTTTAAGTTTAATATATATTAACACAAAGTAAAGCCTTTTCCAATACTTTTATTAAATAATACTAATTATTTTGCGTCGTACCAATTTTTTCCGTATTCAATTTGAACAACTAATGGAACATTTAAACTAAACCCATTTTCCATATTACTTTTTAAAATTTCTTTGACTTTTTCTTCTTCTCCTGGGAAAACATCAACAATAAGTTCATCATGAATTTGCAAAATAAGTTTACTTTTTAAATTATTTTCTTTTAGGGCATAAAATACTTTAATCATTGCAATTTTAATAATATCACTTGCAGTAGATTGCAATGGCATATTCATGGCTGCCCTTTCGCCAAAAGTTCTAATCATATAATTTGAAGAGTTAAGTTCGTCAATTCTTCTACGCCTATTGTATAGTGATTGAGCATAACCTTTTTCTCTAGCCACTTTTACATTATCGTCCATAAGGGAACCAATTTTAGGATAAGTCATAAAATATTTTTCAATAAAAGTTTTTGCCTCTTTTTTAGATATGCCCAAGTTTTCTGAAAGACCATGTTCACTTATACCATAAATAATGCCAAAATTAACCGCTTTTGCCATACGCCTTAAATTAGAATTTACTTCTTGTAAAGGGACACCAAAAATATCACTTGCTGTTTTTGTATGAATATCTATATTGTTTTGATACGCATTTTGTAAATTTTTATCTTCTGAAAAATGAGTAACTAGCCTAAGTTCAATTTGAGAGTAGTCTGCTGACATTATTGAGCCATTTGGGTTTCGTGGTATAAATGCTTTACGCAAAAACCTTCCTTCCTCTTCACGAATAGGAATATTTTGAAGGTTTGGTTCGGTTGAAGACAACCTTCCTGTTGCAGTTATTGTTTGATGAAAAACTGTATGAATAATATTGTCCCTATTATTTTGACCTAAATTTAAAAGCGCCTCAACATAAGTGTTATTAAGTTTAAATATCTTACGATACCTTAAAATGCAAGGAATAATAGGATGTTCATCCTTAATTTTTTCCAAAATTTCAGCACCTGTATTTTTCTTTTTATTATTTGCAGTCGATATATTTAACTTATCAAACAATATGCTTGAAAGCTGTTTTGGTGAATTTACATTAAATGTTTCACCAGCAAGTTCGTATATTTTATTAGTTAATTCGTCAATTTCTTTAGTGTACATTGCATTTAGTTCATTTAAACTATTTACATCTATTTTAAAGCCCTCTTTTTCCATGTCATACAAAACGTTTATTAATGGAATTTCAATATCATAAAAAACTTTATTTAAGTTTTGTTCGTTAATTTTATTTTCATAATCGGCTTTAGCACTTAAAAGACATGCAGCAATTGCGTAAGTAGGATAAGAAAAATCGCCAAATAAGTCATTGTTATTTAACACTGTTTTTATACTTCCATAAACTAAGTGTTTAGCAATTAAAATATCAAAATATTGACCATTTAGTTTTATATCATATTCGCTTAATTGTTTTTTGGAGTGTTTTACATCTTGACAAACTTTAACAATATTTTCATTTTCAAAAACACTTTTAAAACATTTAATATATTCACTAATATCTGTTTTTAAAAGAGGTAAATCACTTTTTGCTTTTACAACATATTCTTGATATTTACTATTTGAAAGGTGTAGTTCCTCGCCTTCAATTTGAAAAGCCAATATATTGCCCAAATTAAGTTCGTTCGCCAAATTTTTCGCATCGTCAAGTTCATAAATTTCAATTTTTTGAATGCTTTTAGCTGCGTCTAATGGTTTATCTTCAAAAAGTTCAGTTTTTTTCATTAAAATTCTAAAATCATATTTTACAAAAAATTCATACACTTCGTGCGAAAAAGGCATTTTTATTTGTAAAGATTCTAAATCAACATCAAGTTTAACATTTGTATTTATAGTGGCCAAAGCGTGAGACATATAAGCGGACTCTTTACCCATTAAAAGTTTTTCTTGCGTTTTTCCAGATATTTCATTTATGTGCGAGTAAACACCATCAAGAGATTCATATTTTTGAAGTAATGAAACCGCTGTTTTTTCACCTATACCATACACACCTGGAATATTATCACTACTATCTCCCATAAGTGATTTAAGTTCCACAATTTGAAAAGGCTTTACCCCCATTTTTTCTTGAAGAGTTTCTTCAGTCATTATTTCAATTTCACTTGCACCTTTTTTTGTAAGCCAAACCTGTGTATTTTCATTTATTAGTTGCAATAAATCTTTATCTGCTGAAAGCACAATATTTTTTGTGTTAAATTTTTTTGTAAATGAGCCTATAATATCATCTGCTTCATCCCCATCAAATTCAAAGCACTTAATTCCCATAGCCTTTAAAAGTTCTTTTAAAAGTGGAAATTGACTTCTAAGTTCTGGCGGGGTTGGCGAGCGCGTTGCTTTATAGTCTTTAAACATTTCGTGCCTAAAAGTAGGAGCATGCCTATCAAACGCAAATGCAATATATTTAAATTTGTGTTCCATAATAAGCTTAATTAGCATATTTGAGACGCCAAATACAGCATTACATTGAACGCCTTCTTTATTAGTAAGTTGTGGAAGCGCATAAAACGCTCTATTAATTAAACTATTTCCGTCTACAAGTAGTAATTGTTCTTTTTCCATAAACATTCCTTTATTTATTTAAAATTTCGTTATTTGAACTTCTTTCAAAA
>JAZOQJ010000003.1:0-3208 GCA_045655985.1 Clostridia bacterium
TAACTCAAAGTCTTCAGCGCCACAGCCTGGGGCAATATGCACAATGCCTGAGCCGTCGCCTTCAGCAACATCTTCCCAAGCAACTACTCTATGAGTAAAGTTTTGCTCAGGAAGTTCTGGGAAAGTTGCTTCGTAATTTAATCCAACTAGTGTTGAACCTTTAAAAGTATCTAAAATTTCACAATCGCCTTTTAAAACTTTTTGTGCGTTGCTTGCGCCCATAACAAGTTTTTCGCCAGTAGATTTTACACGCGCTAAAACATAATCAAGGTCTGGATTAACAGCAAGGGCTACGTTTGCAGATAAAGTCCAAGGAGTAGTTGTCCAAGCGACCATTTTAAAGTCTTTACCTACAACAGGCAATTTTAAGTAAATTGCAGTATGCACTACTTCGCTATAACTATCTGCCATTTCATGAGCCGAAAGGCTAGTTCCACACCTAGGGCACCAAACAACCGGCCTTTTCTTTTTTACAATCCAGCCTTTGTCGTTACAAATCTTTAAAAAGTGCCAAATTGAAGTAATATTTTCGTCAGTATTAGTATAATAAGAGTTGTCCCAATCCATCCACTGACCCATTCTTTTTGATTGCTGAGTAATTTGCTCGCCAAAATATTTAACCCTTTCCATACACTTATTTGTAAATTTATCAATACCATAATTTACAATTTCAGGTTTGCCATTTAGGCCAAGTTCTTTTTCAATATTAACTTCTACCCAAAGCCCTTGAGCATCAAAGCCATTTTGATACTGCCCGCTTTCGCCTAGCATTGAGTGATAACGAATATTGATATCTTTTAAAGTTCTACCCCAAAAGTGATGTACACCTAGTCTATTATTAGCGGTTGCTGGGCCATCTAAAAACTTAAACCTTTTAGGGCTATTTTCATTCTTTTTAACAAGTTTTTTAAAATAATTACCTGTCTCCCATTTTTCTAACATGCTTCTTTCCATTTCAGGAAAATTTAAATTTGGAAGTTCTTTTTTCATTTTACTCTCTCCTTTGCAGGACTCGTCCTGCTACCATATATAGATTTCTGCAAATTTCTTGCAAATTTAGTACCACACTTATTAACTATTGTAATTTTTTTTTACTTACTAGCGCGTGGCGTCTTGCTGGGTGTCGCCCTACAACCATTTATACATATCTACATTTTTCTAAACAACTTGCTACCTTACTAAACACCAATGTAACTCGTTCCAATTTTGAAAAACGCGTGGCATACTCAAAGTATTACAATTAGAACCACTAACACAAATTAAGTAAGGTAATAAGCAAAACAGAATAACTAGCGATGTGTATAATGGTTCAAGGTCCTACCTTGAAAAAAAAAGCCTAAGGTAAAGAAAACACCCCTAGGCTTTTGAAAATTCCTAAAATATACGTGTTACCATTCTTTCCTTAAAGGTTCTAACAAACCCGCGCGATATTACGGTCGCACCCGAATGAAACTACTTAAAAGAAAACTTTCTTTCACCTCACCTGCTATTTGGGGATACCCTTAAAACTTGTTTATTGCCTTGCACCAAACGGCAACTCTCTTAAAAACGATTGGTTTTAAAAGCGTGTCCAAAATCACTGCATTTTTAATTGAAATGATAGTTGGTTAACTTAATAACCATTTTTATTATAGCAACTTTAAATTTATTTGTCAACAAACAAATAGACTTTTTTATTATTTTAATTCATTTAGTTTTTTTACGACCAAATCTAAATCTAATCCATGAACCATAGAGGCTTCTTCTAAGGTTTCCATTTGAGCCATTGGGCAAGAGAAACAATGCATACCAAAGCCCATAAGTACCGCTGGTGCATCCTTTTTATAGTTTAATACTTCCGCTAAGGTCATATCCTTAGTAATTTCAATTTTCTTTTTAGACATTTTATTTAATCCTTATTATTTATTTAATTTTAACTGTGTAAGTATATCACATAATTTTAAAAATAAAAAGTAGTTTTTTAAATATATTTTATTAATCTTCTATATTCTAAACTACTATTTTTTACAGTTCTATATTCGGATGTACCATTTTCATATTTTATTAAAAAAGTTGTTGTTAAACCTTCATAACTATTTAAAATATCCGCCTGAACCATACCCCAAAAACCACCCATCATGTGCCCCGTTGCATAATTTGATAGTAATTCATCTTCGCTTGGCTCATTTTCACATATTAATATAACACTTTCTATTTTTTTCACCAAAAAACATATAACTCCTTTACACTACAATACTTTTGCAATTTTTACACACGAAGTCGTTTTCGTTTAGAGCACAGCCACAATTTTGGCAGGTCTTTTTAAAAGGGTTTGCGCAGTTAAAGCAAAATTTTGCTTGAGAGGGGTTAACGCTATTACATTTTTCACACTTTTTATATTCTACTGTTCTGTTATTATCTGAAAGAGCGCCTTCTACTTCCACCATATTATTTTCTAGCATTATTTTATTATTTATAGCGTCCATTTCCAGTTTTTGAGTAATTGTTTTATGTTCTAATTCGTTTTCTACTATTTTTACACGAGTGTCAACTTCTAAAAACGAAAGGTCAGTTTTTTTATACACTTTTTTAGGGAGTAAAATATCAGTAATTTCAATAGATAATATTTCTATACCTGTGTCAAAAAACTTTTTTGCAACAAATTCTTGCACACCTTTAAAACAATCGCTTTCCCTATTAAATAGTTCTTCAAGCCCTGGTTTGTTCTTTTTAATTTTTTTACCTGCATAATATGCAACATAATATTTTAGCCTATCAATAGCCATTTGACCTTTAATTGTGCCAATATCTTTTAATAGAATATACAATAAATCCTCGGGGTTGTATGTTTTAAAAGAAAATTTACCCTTAAAACCCACTTTGGCTTTTAGAAACCTTTTATCTTTTATAACTAATTTGTCTGGATTTACAAACTCGACATCAACAAAGTTATTTAAATTAACAAAATAAATATCCGCCCTAAAATTACTTGGTAATAATCCTTTTCCATTGCCCTTGTTTAGTTTTAATTCCTTGCTAGTTAATGGCATAGTAGCACTAGTTAATTTATGACAGCCTTCTGAAAAACTATCAAGGACATTTTTTTTAGATACAATAAATGCCATAAAATTTTCAGGCACTAATAAGGTTGCGCCTATTTTAATAGTTTTTTTCGCACCAGATAGACTTATTAATGTTTCTTTACCCTTTTCAGTTATAGTTATAGTGT
>JAZOQJ010000004.1:0-5912 GCA_045655985.1 Clostridia bacterium
TAACTTCTGGAGTTTTTAGTGGATCAAATGTACCGATTTGTTCTACAAATTTGCCATCTCTAGCGTTTCTAGATTCAGCAACAACTAATCTGTAGAAAGGCGCTTTTTTATCACCCATTCTTGTAAGTCTAATCTTTAACATTTTGTTTTTCCTCCTAAATTAATAGTATATATTATCTGCTTTACGCAGTTAATAACATAAATTTTTACATGCCCATAAGGCGACCAAACATGCCTTTTTTGTTTTTCATTTGCTTCATCATGTCACGTGCTTGTTCGTGTTGTTTTAAAAGCATATTAATATCTTGAATGGTAGTCCCACTACCTTTGGCAATACGCTGTTTTTGACTTGCCCTAATTTCCTCAGGGTGTTCACGTTCCCTTTTAGTCATACTTTGAATTATTGCCTTGTTTTTTGCAAGTTGCCCTTCATCAATAGTTGCACCCTTAAGTTTAGAACTCATACCCGGAATCATTTGAATTAATTCATTAATTCCACCCATTTTTTTAAGTTGCTCAAATTGTACCAAATAATCATCTAAAGTAAAGGTATTTTTCCTAAACTTTTCTTCCATTTCCTTGGCTTGTTCTTCATCATAGGTTTCCTGTGCTTTTTCAATTAATGAAAGTACGTCGCCCATACCCAAAATTCTTTGCGCAAGCCTATCTGGATAAAAAGGTTCAAGGTCGCCAATTTTTTCGCCAACACCTGAAAACTTAATTGGTTTTCCTGTAATGTACTTAATAGAAAGAGCAGCACCACCCCTGGTATCGCCATCAAGTTTAGTAAGTATTACACCGGTAATATCAAGTTCATTGTTAAAAGTTTCGGCAACAGTCACAGAATCCTGCCCCAACATTGAATCAACAGTAAGTAAAATTTCGTGTGGATTTACAGCAGACTTAATATCCTTAAGTTCAGCCATTAACTCCTCATTAATGTGAAGACGTCCTGCAGTATCAATAATAATAACATCAAAACCGTTTTTAAGAGCAAATTCTTTTGCTTCTAAACAAGTTTTAACTGGAGACTGCGTGCCCCTCTCAAAAACCTCGCAATTGGCTTGTTTTCCAACAACCTTAAGTTGAGAAATTGCCGCAGGCCTATATATGTCACAAGCAACAAGCAGTGGTTTTTTACCGCTTTTTTTAAGATAAGCGCCAAGTTTTGCGCACATTGTTGTTTTGCCTGCGCCTTGAAGACCGCACATTAATATAATTGCAGGATTAGAAAATAGGTCAAGTTTAGAAACTGTGCCACCCATAAGATTTGTTAAGTGCTCGTTAACAACTTTAATAACCTGTTGACCCGGTGTTAAACTTTTTAAAACTTTTTCGCCCATGCACTCCTCAGTCATGTCAGAAATAAGTTTTTTTACAACCATGAAGTTTACGTCCGCTTCAAGTAAAGCGACCCTAACTTCACGCATTGCCTCCTTAATTTCAAGTTCAGTAAGTTGACCGCGCTTGGTAAGTTTTGTAAATACGTGATTTAACTTTTCGCCTAAATTACTAAATATCGCCATTTAAATCTCCCACACTTTTAGTATTTGAGTAAGCCCTTCACAATCCGTTTTTTTAGATAGTTTATCAATTATTGCCTTTTGAGCGTTATATTTTTCAATAAGTTTAAGTTCGCTTTCATACTTTTTAAGTTGATTTTCCGACTTTTTCAAACTATCCCTCACCGCTTGCCTAGAAACGCCTAAATTTTCAGCAATTTCACTTAATGAAGTGTTATAAAAATAATAGTCCTTAAAAACTGACCTTTGTTTTTGAGTAAGTAAAGAACCATAAAAATCAAACAAATCATTAATTTCAATTGTTTTATTTAAATCCATAAAACCCTTCTTAAACAAACAGCGCTGTAAAGCCTTTTTACTTTACAGCGCAATTATAATACATTTTTACTCCTTTGTCAACCTTTTAAATAAAATTATTTAATTTTTTATGTTTTATTAAAGACAATTAGAAACTGTTGTAAGTTTAACCCCTGCCTCATTGTATTTATCAATTATACCTTGTAGTGCTTTTAAAGTGTGCTCGGTTGGATGAGCCAATATAAAATCCCCATTTTGAATATTTTTTGTCGCGCGCTCTAAAACAAGGCTCGAATTGTGGTCGCGCCAATCAATAGTGTCTTTAGTCCACATAATTGTTTTATAGTTTAAACTTGACGCTGCGCCCAATACATTTTCATTAAACGCGCCACTAGGAGGCGCAAAAAGGCGCATTTCGTAATTTACTTGGCTTTTTATTAAATCGTGGCACTTTTTAATTTCCTCTAAATTTTGACTAAAACTTAACTTGTCTTGGTCCTTATGGAAATATCCATGGTTGCCTATTTCGTGACCATTTTCAATAATTTTTTTAAGCATTTGAGTATTTTGTACTGCCCAATACCCACCCACAAAAAACGTCGTTTTTATATCATTTTTTTGTAGCACTTTTAAAATGTCGTCAATGTACTCACTGCCCCAATAAACATTTATCATAAGCGAGGCGTGTGTTTTACTTGTGTCGCCATGATAAATTGGCGCGCCAATATTAGTGCTACCAGCCTCCTGTAGCCCAACCGCAAAGCACATATTAAATACAAGTAAAATAATAGCCAAAATAGCAATGTTTGAAAGTATTACAACCTTTTTTGAGCCCCTAACCGTTTCCATACACATTACATTATGACTTATGTGTTAGTTTTATTACCTTAAATACTTAAAAAAAAAAGACCTAAGTAAATAACCTTAAGTCTTTTTTATTTAATTAAGTTTTTTTATGTTCTACCAAAGGGTTGGTACATTATTTACATAATGCCAGTAGCCATTTTGGTTAGTTTCGCTAAAGCAATACACTTGTGTGCTTCCGTTCCAATAATTGCCCAATGTTAAGTCGGTGCTACTTGTATGCTCCATATAAATTGCAGTTAAATCTGTGCAATAATAGAAGGCAGAATCCCCAATACTAGTTACACTATCAGGTATAACAACGCTAGTTAAACTTGTGCAACCACTGAAGGCAGCATAGGCAATACTAGTTACGCTATCACCAATAACAACGCTAGTTAAACTTGTGCAACTTTGGAAGGCAGAATCACTAATACTCTTGACGCTATCAGGTATAACAACACTAGTTAAACTTGTGCAACCATTGAAGGCACTAATGCCAATTTCTGTTACGCTATCAGGTATAACAACACTAGTTAAACTTGTGCAATCATAGAAGGCACTCTGGCCAATTTCTGTTACGCTATCACCAATAACAACGCTAGTTAAACTTGTGCAACGCCAGAAGGCATAATTGCTAATACTAGCTACGCTATTTGGTATAACAACGCTAGTTAAACTTTCGCAACCCCAGAAGGCATCTGCGCCAATTTCTGTTACGCTATTAGGTATAACAACGCTAGTTAAACTTGAGCATTCATAGAAGGCATAATCGCCAATACTAGTTACGCCATTAGGTATAACAACGCTTGTTAAACTTGTGCAACCATAGAAGGATTGATGACCAATGCTTCCAACAGTATTAGGTATAACAACGCTTATTAAACTTGTGCAGTCTTTGAAGGCAAAATTACTAATACTAGTTACGCCAGAAGTAATTTCAATACTTTTGATATTTCCCATAATACTATACCATTGTTTATACGATGAACCGTAATTTTTCATAGCGCCATTACCAACAATAATTAAGGTTGTGTTACCATTATTATTAGTTGTAAACGCCCAAACATTATCGCTTGAAGTATTGCTTACATTCCATGCATTTGTGGTTGAAATATATTGTTGGTTGTATAATAATTTATTGTCAATATCTATACTATATCCGTCTGTATACCATGGCATTGGGGTATTATTTACATATCGCCATGTTCCATGTTTTTGTGTTTCGCTAAAGTAATAAACTGGTTTGCTGTTGTTCCAATTATGGTCTAATATTAAACCAGTGCTACTTGTGTGTTCCATATAAATTGCAGTTAAACTTGTGCAACCAGTGAATGCGTATTGACCTATCTTAGTAAGACTATTTCCAAATTTTATATTTGTTAGGGATGTACAATGTTTAAAAGCATAATCTCCAATTGATTGAACCTTACTGCCCATTACAACTGTTTTTAAAGAAGTGCAACCCCAAAAAGCATTATCGAGTATATCATCGACTGAATTAGGAATTATTATTTCTGTTAAACTAGTACATTGATCAAAAAGGTATGAACTTATATAAGTAATTTTTTCAGGTAGGGTAATAGAAGTAAGTTTAGAACAACGAGCAAATGTACTACTCCTAATATTGGTAACACTATTAGGGATCGTTACTTTAGTTAAATTTGTGCAACCAGAGAAAGTGCCTCCGCTGCCACTAAAGCCACCAATTCTAGTGACCCCGTTAGGAATAACAATTTCAGTTAAACTTGTGCAACTAGAGAAGGCGTAGGAGTCAATGATGGTAACACTTTCCGGTATAGTTATGTTAGTTAAATTAGAGCACTCAGCAAAGGTGTAGCTATTGATAGCAGTAATACTATTTGGTAATGTTACGGTTGTTAAATTTGAACATCCTTCAAAAACTGAACCACTAATAGTTTTTACTGTATTTGGAATAGTTATTTGAGTTAAACTTGTGCATCCACTATAGGCTGCGTAAGCAATAGTGGTAACACTATTAGGAATATTTACGGATACTAAATTAGTACACCCATTAAACGCATTGCTTCCAATGTTTGTAACACTATTTGGAATGTTAACAGTTGCTAAATTGGTGCATCCATAAAATGCATAATTTCCAATATTTGTAATACCATCTTCAATTTCTGCTTCAGTAATATTAGAACGGGAATCCTTCCATGGTTGGGTAGACGAATTATAATTATTCATGTCTCCATCTCCCACGACAGCGAGAAGTGTTTTTTCGCCATCAAGTTCTGCAATAAAAGCATATGCTTCACTTTCGGAAGAAGATGATGTAACGTTATAATAGCTTGTTGTTTGAATTGGTGTTGTACCCACCATTAGGGTAGGAGTCCCATTTACGTAGCCCAAAGTATATTCAATAGGCATTAATTCTTGAATAAGTGATGAAAGCTCTGTTGTAGCATTGTCTATAGTAATATTATCTTTTTGAATTGTCGCCATTTGAATGTCTATTATAAGTTCTAGTTTAGTGCCTTGTGGTGCTCCATTTAAAACATATGTATTAGCGCCATCTGTAACTGAGTTAGGCAGTGTTTTAGCAAATTCCAAAACGCCGTTAATTATTTTGCCATTGCCTTGTGTTTGATCTTTAGTTAAAACAAATACTTGGTTTAATTCGCTACCATCTTCATAAAAAGTAGGAGTAGTTGCCGAACTAATATCTGAAACCCTTAAGTAAGGTTGAGTAACTGGGTCGGTATCATCAAATAAAAGAGGGGTGATATCGGTGTCGTTATAAAGAACTTTAACATCATAGAAAATTTTTGCATAAGAATCGACATTGCCTTTATTAAAAACTTCAAAACTTAAATTGATAACGTCGCCTGGCAGAATATAGTTAACACCTCTTACATTAGAAGAAGTGTTAATTAAAGAAATAGAATCACTTGTTCCAATAGCAACTGAACCAAAATTTATTGTCGAAGTTGAGTTTGTAGTTTCGCTATCAGTAAACCACGCAATTGCAGTTGGAAGAAGTAGTGCTAATATTAAAGAAATCATTAAAACTACAGTAAGTGTAAACGCTTTATTGTTTTGCTTTTTTTGAACCATGTACATCTCCTATAACTTTATTATGTCTATATTTAATAAAACTAGTATTTAGATATAAATAAATACGTAAAATAATAAAATACCCTTATAGTATACATTCATTTTGTAAAAAAACAAACAAAAAACAAGTGTAAAAGAAAATTAAAAAAATTAATATTGTGATTTAAA
>JAZOQJ010000005.1:0-8985 GCA_045655985.1 Clostridia bacterium
TACGTACCTGCTTCTAATTAAAAAGAACGAGAGTTTATCTCTCGTTTTTTTTGTGGTTTAGGAAATTTGTTTTGTAATAAACAAAGACATGGCGCGTGCGATTTTTAGATCTGAGTCTTTTAAATCGTCTTCACTAGATAATATAATTATTGAGCCAAAAGCAAAGCCGTCAGAAGATATTGGGCATATAACAGCACTTAAAAAATTTGTATTCTCTGGTTGATTTTGTATGTAATTTTTTATTAAATTATTTTCTTTTTTAGAAAGTAGCACACATTTTCTTGTTTCCAAAATTTTATTAAGTTCTGGGCTTAAAGTGCCATTAAAAAAATCTTTTTTTCCAATACCAGCACTGCTTAAAATGGTTTCGCAATCAGTAAATAAAACAAGTTTATCTAAAACCGCATGTATACTTTCACTAATTTCTTCTGCGTAGTCTTTTAAAGATAGCATTGGCGAATATTTTTTGAGCATTAGTTCGCCATCTTCACCACTATATATTTCTAAAGGAGTACCTTCTTTAATTCTAAACGAACGCCTTATTTCTTTAGGAATAACTATTCGTCCCAATTCGTCAATTCTTCTAACAATGCCAGTTGCTTTCATATAAGTCTCCTTGTAAATTCTATGATTAGTATTTTAATTTGCAATTTAAATATACCTTTATTTTTTTAAATTATTTACAATTTTTAACAATTAATAAACCGTGTTTATATAATGAAATATATGATAACAACACTGCCCGCTTGGCTTATAACATTATTTTTAACATTATTTACATATTTTTTAACAGCGCTTGGAAGTGCGGTTGTATTTTTATTTAAAAACATAAAGCATAATTTGATAGATTTTATGCTGTCGTTTAGTGCGGGAATAATGCTATCGAGCGGTATATTTTCACTCCTTATTCCATCTATTGAGTATTCACAGGAGTTTTTTAATGACCCTGTTATTATTCCAACGATATTCTTTTTCGTGGGCTCTGCGTTCATAATTTTGTTTGACGTAATATTAAATAAAATTATTGATAAACAGGGTGGTGAATTGGTTGTAAATAAAAAAAACATTATATTATTTTCAGCAATAACACTACATAATATTCCCGAGGGTATGTGTATTGGTGTATGTGTTGCTATGGCGTCTACTTTATCACCATTTAATATAATGCCGGCACTGCTTCTTGCAATTGGTGTAGGCATTCAAAATTTCCCTGAGGGAGCCAGCATTTCCCTGCCAATGCGAGCAAAAGGTGAAACGCGCGCAAGGTCGTTTTTCTTTGGTCAAATGAGTGGCATTGTTGAGCCGATTTTTGGAATACTTGCGTGTATTTTTGCTTTAATATTTACAAAAACCCTACCTTTTTTACTTGCAATTTCCAGTGGCGCTATGATATGCGTAAGTTGTACCGAACTTATTGCAGAATCTGCAACCAATAATAAATACTTAGCAGGATTTGGCGTTACAATTGGGTTTTGCTTTATGATGCTTTTAGATTTACTTTTTTAAAAAAAATCTTTGTTTCTAGTTCCTATAGGGCAAAAAAAACCCACAGGAAAAATGCACCTGTGGGAAAAGGAAGTGTTTTTTAGTCGTAACCTTAAATGAATTTATAAAAGGGGATAATTAAATTCATGAAGGCTAAGAGTGATCTCTTAACTACGACCATAATTATTATAACCTAATTTTTATGATTTGTTAAATTATTTTTTACTTTTTTTTGAAATTGTTAAAATTTTTATAAAAAATATAAAGAAAATTAATATAGATAAGTATCGTATAGCCCAAATTATATACACCATAATATGTTCCATAACAGTGTAATTTCATAATTATTTTAAAAACTCATTAATTACATCTTGTAAAGTCCAAGTAAGGTATGTACTGTTAATATTTTCAATATCAATTAAATGAAGTTCACCAAGTTTTTGAATGGTTAAATTTTTAACTGAAATTTTACTATCAACCTCATCAAGTTGTATACTTGAATCGCCACCCACAAGGTCAACTAAAATTGAGTTTTCGCCAAAGAATTCACCTATAGTCATATATTCTATTTCGTCAAATAAATCACCTATATAAGTGTGTTTTAATAATGTAAGAAGTCTGTTACTTTCAGTAAATTCATTAAAGTACACAAAATGTTCGCCATTATAAACCATAAAGCTGTCCATTAATTTAAGGGCATCATTATAAAGCATTAAATTGCTTTCTCCATATTTTAGTGCCTCGTCAAAAGCGTTTAAAGAATAACTTGTGCTTGATAAAGGAGAATTTAATAAATCCCAAGTTGAATTTAACATATTTAATCTATAATATTTATTATCTGCGTATTTAGTTGTGTAAATTTTTCCATCAACAAGTTCTGCAGGATTATAATTTTCAACGTCAATATCAGTTGCAGTTGCGCCGTTTAATTGTGAAGATTTTATTTGAATAAGTTTTCCGCCTTCAAATTTGTAATATGCTTCAAAATTTATACAAATTGTTTGATTCGCGGTTTGTGTAATGTTGTTTTTAGCAATTTCAAGACTGGCTGCTTGAATTTTAAATGCCTCTTCATAATCGGTGCTGTTATTAAAGCTATTAATATCAGCATATTCTTTAAACTCGCCATTTTCATAAATTAAATATGAAATTGTGTCTTTAGAAATATTTTCAAATGTAATATATTTGTTATCAAAGTAGTTTTGAACTGTTGTTTGAGCTGAATATGGATTAATATTATCAACAATTTTATTAATGTCAATTAATTCGCCAAGTTGTAAATAATCTAAAGTTCCTTCAATGCCCCGATCAGGGTGGCTAATTTCAGTTAGTTTAATTTCAGCGAATTTTTGAAGAAGCGAAGAAGATGTGTCGCCAATAATATGACCAATAGTAAGTTCATCAAAATCCTCAAAAATGTCTTTTAACTTTGTATCTTCGCCGTAAATTTGGAAAATTCTACCAATGTCAATATTAAATGTTGCCTTTGTTTGTCCAATAGTTAATTCTTCAATAATATTTTTTAATGTGCTTTCCAAAATGTTTTCGGAATCGTTAATTAATTCTTCTAATGTTTTATCTTTAATTCTATTTATAAGTTTTGCATAAATAGTAAAATTTTCGCCTTCGTTTGCAGTTAAGTCTACTTCAAAAATATTACAAATGTCTTCTATTGTAATTTTAATAATGTTGTTGTAAAGCGAATTTATAAAGTTGTTTAATTTTAATGCGTCTAAAATTTCTTCAGGTGTTTTTAATGCATCTTCTTTAATGTTTAAAATAATTTCATCAATAACATCTAATAAAATTTCTTGCGTTTTTGTTTTGGTTGTTAGGAAGGTATCTATATAATCTCGTAAATCTTCAATAGTAGTCGTATTTAAATGAGTAGTTAAGTTTTTAGTGAAATTTTCAATTGTAAGTGTGCCAAATTTATCTGTAATAAAATTAATTAAATAATCTTTTTTAGAGTCTTTTAGGCCTTTTAATGCGCCCATTTTTTCAAGTAAAGTTATTATACTTTCAACAGTAAGATTGTTTAGCAAAGTAGATGCATTATTTTTAAAATCAAGTAAACCATTTAAACCAAATTCATTAATCAAAAAGTTATATAAGTTTACATCTAAAGTGCTTAAAGCGCCATTTTCATTTAAAAATTCTAATAAATGTTTAATAGTTATTTTGTTTAAGTAAAAGTCCCTGTTGTCTAAAAATTCACTTATAGTAACATCGCCCATTTTTATTTTTGTAATAACATTATTTTCATCAACTTTTTCAGTCACTTCAATTTTTAATATTTCTTCAAATTTTGAAGGGATGTTAATGTTTGGGTTGTTTTTAAAATCTTTAGCACCTTCAAGAGTATTAAAGTACATTTGAGCGACTTTTCTTAAAGACAAACTGGTTAATATGTTTACAGGGTCTTCAATTGCATCAATTATACCTTTATCTGCAAATATTTTTAAAATTTCTTCAACAAGAGGTGGTAAATTTTGAGTATTCTCTAAAATTTCTTCAATTGTAATATTATTTAAATAAGTTGTGATAGATGCAATATAATCATATGCACCCATGTTAATAAATTCTTCTTGTATGGCTCCATTATTATCACAAATGCTCGCACGTATCATGTTGTAAAGCTCAGGAGTAATTATTACGTTGTGCTTTAATAAAGTAATAAAATCATTTATTGAAGTTTCATTAATAAAATCTTTAATATTTGATAAAGCGTCAATTAAAGGAGTTTTATTTGTGCCCCATAAATCAATTAAAAGTGCTTCAAAATTTGTAGGGTTTTCTTGATTTACAAAGTAGGCAATAAATTTATCAAGAGTAATATCTTTAGAATATTCTTCAACAAAATTTTCAATAAAGTTTGAAATACCTATTTCATTATACTTGTCTTCGCCATAAATACTTATTAAAAATTCAACAAACTTATTATTTGATTCTAAAAATGTTTCAATAATGTTTTTAACACTAATATCATTAATGTAAACATCCATAAAGTTGTCAATAAAGTCGCCAATGCCTAAATTAGTGTATTTTAAATAAACAGATTGAATAAATTGTTCAAGTTTAGTATCTCCGCCTAAAAATGCGTTAATAACATCGTCAACCTTAATGTAGTTAAGTTGCGAACTAATATTGTTAATAAATTCAACAATGCTTATATCTTTTTTAGGGTCTGAATAAATTTCATAAATAAGTTTAATAAAACTATCATATGAAGAATTTAGTTCTACATCTTCAATATTAGGCCATAAACTTTTTACTATTGTAGACACCTTAATTTCAGCTAAAGTATCATTTAAATTTTCAATAATTGAAGTAATACCATTAGTATTGTCTTTAAAAGTAGTGTAAAGTATTTTTAAAAATGCGTCATCTGTATTTTCGTCAATAAAACTATTTATAACGTCTTTTATTTGAACGCATTCGTCAATAACTGCGTTGTAGTTTTTGGTAAGGTCATAAATACCATGTGTACTTTCATTAAATGCGTTATATACAAACTTTTCAATTTTTGTAGAATTTTCGTTAATTGTTAAAATTTTGCTTACCAAAGTGCCAAGGCTTATATAATTTAAATTTTTGCCTAAGTCTTCACCAAAAAAGTTGATAACTTTAATGGATTTATTTTCATAGCTAGTTTTAATGACTTCACAAATATCTTCACTTACAATTTCTTGTTTAAAATATTTTAATTGACCATCTTGATTTTTATCGCTTAAAATTACTGCAAGGTGGTTTATTGTTAAATCGTTTGTAATAACATTTAAACTTGTGCCAATGTCAGTAACCTTTATTGATTTGTAACTTTTTCCTAAATACTCTTGTGAAAGTTCTTCAAATAGGTCGCCTACCATTACATCTTCACTTAAATCGTTTAAATTAAAGCCTAAAAGTTCCTCAGTTAGCCCAATAGTTAAACTACTGTAATCTTTTGCAAGGTCAAATAAATCTTTAATAGTATAATCGTTAAGGTCGCCATCGGTTATTTGTGTATTTAATAGTTTCTGTAATTTTGCAAAAGTAAACGAATTGTAAAGTACTGCAATTGTTATGCCTAGTGAAGAAATTAAAATTACACAAGCAAGTAAAATTCCTAAAAAGAAGCTTTTAAAACTAAATTTTACATTTGTTTTTGGTTCTTTGCTGTTTTTTTGTTTAATTTCTTTATAAGGTTTTGTAGGCTCTTCCTTTGCTTTTTTAGGTGCGCCGTTTATATATGTATGAGCATCTAAAATATCAAACTCTTGCTCAGTTTGATTGTTTTTAGAATTTATATTTTCAGAACCTGTTACATTTTCCATATTAACAGTTTGGGGTTCCTCATAAGCAGGGGCCGAAGTGCTTTTATTATCACCAGGCTCATTGTTTATATTAAAATTGCCGTTTAAATATGGATTGTCTTCAAGGTATGGATTATTTGCCATATATTACTCCTTAAATATATCATGTTATTTTCAAAAATAATTATATCAAAAACAATAAAAAAAAACAAAAAATAAAACTATTATTAATTAAATTAATAATTTACTATAAATCAAGTAGACTGTTTTAAAAAAAATGTGCTGAATTTTTTAAAAATTTCACTTTTATTTAAAAAAATATGATATACTTTTTAAAATTTAAATTGGTAAGGATAATATATTTATGGAAAAAACAATTTGTGCAATTAGTACACCTTTAGGTAATGGCGGTATTTCAATTGTTAGGATTAGTGGTCAAGAGGCTACTAGTATTGCTCAAAAATTTATAGAAAAAGATATTTCAAAATTTGAACCACGTAAACTTTATTTAAGTAAAATTAAAACAGAAAGTTTTTTTGAACAAGCTTTGGTTGTTTATTTTAAAGCACCTTTTTCATATACTGGTGAAGATTTGATTGAAATTCAATGCCATGGTGGTGTGTTTATAGCAAATGAAATTTTAAAAGAAGCTATTAGGTGTGGAGCAACTTTGGCTGAGGCCGGAGAATTTTCTAAGCGTGCTTTTTTAAATGGTAAACTTACTTTGGAACAAGCCGAAGGCGTTATTGATATGATTAATGCCGAAAGTAGTAGTCAGGTAAAAGCGGGCTATGATTTATTAAATGGTAATTTGTTTAATGAAATTAAAATAGCTCAAAAAAGTTTGACTACCGCCATTGCCGAAATGGAAACAAGTTTGGATTATCCTGAAAATGATATAGAATATTCAACTAAAGATAAAATTAAAAAAGATTTAATTTGCGCTAAAGAAAAAGTTCAAAATTTGTTATCAACAGTAAAAACAGGTAAACTTGTTAAAAATGGTATTAACCTTTTAATATTAGGTAAACCAAATGTTGGCAAAAGTTCAATTTTAAATAGTTTACTTGGATATGATAGGGCAATTGTAAGTAACATTGCGGGTACGACTCGTGATATCGTTCAGGAAAGTTTTTCATATAAAGGTATGCTTTTTAAAATTACCGATACTGCCGGCATTAGAGAATCTGAGGACATGGTCGAGCAAATAGGTGTAAAAAAAGCAAAAGAGTTAATTGATACATCAGATATAATTTTATGTGTTTTGGATAGAAGTGAGACTTTGTCTCAACAAGATAAAGAACTTATAAATGAGATTAAGTCTCAACTAGTTTTGTACGTTTATAATAAATGTGATTTACCATCAAAACAAAAGTCCCTAATTGAACCAAATGTTCAGGTTAGTGCAATTTGTGGCGACAATATAATGCAAATTAAAGAAAAACTATATGACATGGTTGTTGATAAAAATGTAATTTCTTCACAAGCAATAATTACGAATTCAAGGCATGAAAACGCGCTTAATGAGACTTTGGTCTCACTAACAAACGCAATTGAGACTATTGAAAACCCAATAGAAGTTGATGGGTTTGACTTGGTTGTTTTAGATGTAAGGCATGCGTGGGAATGCTTAGGTCAAATTACTGGCGAAACATCAAACGAAACAATTATTGATGAAATTTTTAGTAAGTTTTGTTTAGGAAAATAAATTTAAAAAAAAGCAGGAAATTTAACCCTGCTTTTTTAATTTAATATAAATAGTAAATAAAATATTAAGTTCCTACTTGCGCGCGCTAAAAAAAAGTGCTATAATCTAAAAGAAAATTTAATTAAAGAGATTTTAAAATATGGGAAAATTATTTAACGAAAATGAATTTGATGCAGTTGTAATTGGTGCAGGGCATGCTGGTGTTGAGGCGGCTCTAGCTTTAGCACGCACAAATAATAAAACTCTTTTACTTGCGCTTAATTTGGATAGCATTGCATATTTGGCATGTAACCCATCTATTGGCGGTACGGCAAAAGGGCATTTGGTTTGTGAAATTGACGCACTTGGCGGACAAATGGGTGTTAATACAGATAAAACCCTTTTGCAATTAAGAATGCTAAATTTAGGTAAAGGGCCAGCAGTTCACTCACTTCGTGCACAAGCTGATAAGGTTGAATATCATAAAGAAATGAAATGGACGCTTGAAAATACACCAAATCTTACATTAAGGCAGGCTGAAGCAAGCGATATATTAGTTGAAAATGGTAAAATAATTGGTGTTAAAACGGCTCAGGGGGATACTTATAAATGTAAAACCTGCGTTGTAGCAACAGGTGTTTATTTAAAAAGTAAAATTATTATTGGTGAATTTACTGAAGAAACTGGTCCAAATGGCTTTAAAAGGGCAAACCATTTAACTCAAAGTTTAATAAACTTGGGTTTTGAAATAAGAAGGTTTAAAACAGGTACGCCTACCAGAATTCATTTGGATAGTATTAATATAGATGTTTTAGAAAAGCAGTATGGGGATGAGGGTATTCAATCTTTTAGCTTTTTAACTAAAAAACAACCTAAAAACAAGGCTATTTGTTATTTATGCTATACAAATGAAAACACTCATGAACTAATTTTAAATAATTTAGACAAAGCACCCGTTTATAATGGTTTAATTGAAAGTGCTGGCCCAAGATATTGTCCTAGTATTGAAACAAAAATTGTAAGGTTTAGGGATAAAGAAAGGCATCAACTATTTTTAGAACCTGAAAGTGCACAGACAAAAGAAATGTATGTTCAAGGCTTGTCTACAAGTATGCCTACATATTTGCAAAAAGAAATGCTTCATACTATTAAGGGGTTAGAAAACGCTGTAGTTATGAGGGATGCTTACGCAATTGAATATGATTGTATAAATTCGTTGCAACTTTTGCCGACGCTAGAGTATAAAAATGTAAAAGGCTTGTTTATGGCGGGTCAAATAAATGGTACAAGTGGCTACGAAGAGGCTGCCGCGCAAGGTATTGTTACGGGAATTAATGCAAATTTATACATTAAAAATAAACCTCAGCTAATATTAAAAAGGGACGAAGCGTACATTGGCGTTTTGATTGATGATTTAGTTACAAAAGGCACTAATGAACCATATAGAATGATGACTTCTAGAGCTGAATATAGACTACTTTTAAGACAAGATAATAGTGACGCAAGGCTTACAAAGAT
>JAZOQJ010000006.1:0-2606 GCA_045655985.1 Clostridia bacterium
TATCTAAACTATTTATAATATCTAAAACAAGTTTAGATTTAAAATTATTTAAAAGTTCTTTAAGTTCTGGTATTTTAGTTAAACTATTACCTAAAGCATAGCACTCCTTAGGGTTTAATGAACCATATGAAATTTTACCTGCTAAACGCTCAAAATCGCACATACCTTTTAAGCATTCTTTAATAGCATCTCTTTTAATTAAATTGTTTTTAAATTCTTCAACAGCATTAAGCCTTAAGTCGATTTGCTTTTTATTAATAAGTGGCATATCTAAAAACTTTCTTAACATTCTGCCACCCATACTAGTTTGAGTTTCGTCTAAAAGCCATAAAATACTACCTTTTTTAGAACCATCTCTCGCGTTTTGTACAACCTCTAAATTTTTTCGAGTAGGATAGTCAAGATACATATTATTATTCATTTCATAAACTTTTAAATTATTTATGTGGGACAAATCTCTTTTTTGAGTATCTTTAATATAACTTAAAAGGCCACCTACACTCATTAAGGCAAATTTATATTTTTCAAAGCTTAACCCTTTTAGCGTTTTAATTTCTAATTGGCGCATCAATAAATCTTCACTATATGATAAATCAAATGTATAATCATCCAATTCTTCAAATTTAGGGATGCCTATTTTTTCTAGTTCATATCCCTTCATAAAATCAATTGCTAATTTATTTGCCACAACTTCTGACGGTTTTACCATTGTTAACACGTCAAATACACCTTGCACGTTTTCAATACCCGCAATTTCAGCACAATTAAATTCGCCAGTTGAAACATCAAGCCAACTTAAGCCAAAATTCCCATTATTAAACACACATGACATTATATAGTTATTAACCTTGCCTTGTAGGGCTTCAGATTCAACAATAGTTCCTGGAGTTACTACCCTTACAATTGCCCTTTCCATAACTTGTTTGCCTTTTAATGCTTTTGGGTCGCCAAACTGCTCGCATATTGCAACCTTAAAACCAGCTTCGACCGCACGAGTTAAATAAATATCAACGGCTTTAGCAGGAATACCGCACATGTACGTTTTTTGACCATTTCCACAAGTTTTATATGTAAGTGCAAGTTCTAAAACCCTGCTCATAGTTAATGCGTCTTTAAAAAACATTTCATAAAAATCGCCTAGTCTATAAAACACTATGGTATCAAGATAATTCTTTTTTAGTGCAACATATGCCTTCATCATTCCAGCTGGGTCTGTAATAAACTTATCTAAATCCTCAATTAAAATTTCCTCTTTTGCTTCTTTCTCTTCCAAAAATCTACTCATTCAACATTTCTCCAAAAACTTGATTATCTTTAACCTCAACAATCTTACAAGATACAAATTGCTGTAAATCACCATTATAATTGGTTATAATTATTGTTTTACCACAATCAGTTTCACCAATATATCCGCCACCTTTTATTTCGTTTACAAACACCCTGTAAACTTTGCCAACCATTTCACTTAAAGCCTGTTTAGCCACTTCTTTTTGAACGGATAATATAAAGTTTACCCTTTCGTTTTTCACGTCATCAGCAACCTGATTTTCCATACGCTCCGCAACGGTGCCACTTCGTTTAGAATACATAAATGCAAAAACGCTATTATATTTAACTTTTTTAATTAATTCGACAGTTTTATTAAAATCTTCCTCTGTTTCTCCTGGGAAGCCTACAATTAAGTCAGTTGATAGTGCACAATTAGGGATACATTCCCGTATTTTATTTATCCTCTCCAAATAATGTTCGATAGTATATTTACGATTCATGCTTTTTAATATATTATTGCTACCACTTTGTACAGGCAAATGTATATTGCGACTAATTTTAGGATTATTTGCTATGGTCATAATAACGTCATCAGTAAGGTCTTTAGGGTGACTGGTCATAAACTTTAAAACAAAATCACCCGGAAGAGAGGCAATTGTTTGTAATAAATTTGCAAAATTAACACTACTATCTTCCACATCATTGCCGTAACTATTTACATTTTGACCTAAAAGGGTAATAGTTTTATATCCTTTTTCTATTAACGATTTACACTCACACACTATTTCATTAAAATCTCTTGACCTTTCACGGCCCCTTACGTACGGAACAATACAGTATGTACAAAAGTTATTACAGCCATATGATATATTAACCCATGCATTATAGCCACTTGTCCTAAAGCTATCAGTTTCGATTGGAAGAACATTATCTTTGTCCCACACTTCAATAACGCTTTTTTTAGATTTTAAATAATTTTCTAAATACTCACGAAACATATACAAATTATGTGTACCAAATATTATATTAACAAATGGGAACATTTTTTTAATTTCTTGAGCCCTGCCTGTTTGCTGAGTCATACAACCCCCAACTGCAACAATAAGGTTAGGCTTTTTCTTTTTAAGTGATTTTAAAGCACCAATATTACCTTCAGCCTTTTGCTCAGCAGCTTTTCTAATGCAACAAGTATTAAAAACAATCACATCAGCATCCAAATAATTTTCAGTTTCATTATAACCTAAAGATTTTAGCATGCCAGCAATCTTTTCAGATTCATGCACATTCATTTGACAGCCATATGTAAATATATAATATTTCATTGAATTTCTCCATAA
>JAZOQJ010000007.1:0-3040 GCA_045655985.1 Clostridia bacterium
ACTTTATAAATTCAAATAAAAACCAAAATCTTTTATTACTTAAAAAAATTTTTTATTTAAAGCGCAATACCTTAGAACTAAAAAAAATATTTAACACGTTTTATTTTGAAGATAAAAATGGTGTGTTTTATGGGTACAACAACACCAAATTTTATTATTATTTTGATAGCTTAAGTTTAGATGATTTGTTTTTAAAAAAAATCTTAAGTTCAAATAAAAGCGCCAACTGCCTTTATATTCTTTGCAACAACTTTACACCTAGTTGTATAAAGCTTATTGATTTTTTTAAAGTTGAAGTGAAATTAATTACTATTGATGAGTTTTTTATTGCTCTTTGCAAAAACTTAAATTTATTTGAAGATAACAAAGAAATAAAAATCCCTTTAAAAGAGCGATATAAAAATTTTTTTATTAACTTTGTAAACCCAAAACAAACAAAGAGTTTTTTTATTTGTGGATTATATATTTTAATGGGAAGTTTTTTAGTTCGATACAACATTTACTATATAATTGTTTCAACTGTTTTGCTTACTCTGGCGCTTGTTTGTAAATTAAGGCAAAAAAAAGATATTTATTAATTTTTTTATAAAACCCTTGATAAAAAAAAATGATTATGCTAACATTTTTTTAACAAAGGTACAAATAATGAAAAAAATATCTAAAACAAGTAAAAAAAGGGCTGTTTTAATTACAGCTGCTTCACTTATTGCACTTACAACAACACTAAGTGCTTTTACAGGCGCCTTTTTTAGCAAAAACGCTGAACTACCTAGTGAAGCAGATATTACTAAAAGTGCTTTGATGTTTGATTTAGAAACTAGCTATATATCGCTTTTAGGAGGCGAAAGAGCCCCTCAAACCAAACTTGATTACAATGGCAAACCAAACTATGTCGTTTTAGACAACAGTTTAACTGATGACATGAAAAATTGTGTAAAGGCGGTTTTTGATGATATTAACTATTTATTTTCAAAAATAAACCCTGCATATAAATTTATAGTTACTGAAAATCCTACATTTTTGCAAAGTATAAATGCTAATACTTTGCATATAAAAAAAGGTAATCCCAATAAAAGTTATGAAGGCGTGGTGTATTGTGCTCATTTACCAACACTAAATGGACTAAATAACTCGTTTTGCACAATGTACATTAGCCCTAATAAAGACTATACAACTATAAAATCAAGTGGCTCTAAATTAATTGCTCATGAAGCGGGGCATTACCTAGGTTTAGGTGACGCCTACAACAAAACATTATTTAACGACACTGCCATGACTTTTACGTATTTTGATGAAAGTTTTTTTTCTACTAACGACATTTTACTTCTTGCATCAATTTATTCAAAAATAAACGACGAAACTCATGCAAATAAAATAGTCGATTTTGCATGTGAGTATACAAAAGACTATCCTGAAAGTTATTACATTAGTAAAAGTAAACAATCAGCCCCTAAAAAACCAATAAGTTTTTGGGACTTAGCGTTTGAAGAACAGATAATAGAAAATTAAAAAATAGGCAAATTTTTGCCTATTTTTTTATGCGAACTATAAAAGTATGCAAATAACACCGCCTTTTCCCTCATTAACAATACGTCCCAACGTTTTTCTCATTTTATTTTGAGCGTTTTGTGGCATTGATTGAATTTTATTAGTTAAACCTTCATTTACAAGTTCGTGTAAACTTTTGCCAAACATTTCAGTATCCCAAATGCCTTGTGGGTCATTTTCAAATTCAGATAGTAAATATTTTACAAGTTCTTCACTTTGTTGTTCTGTACCTACTATTGGATTAACCTCGGCATCAACATCTACTTTCATAATATGCAAACTTGGGGCACTTGCCTTAAGTTTTACACCAAATTTTGAGCCTTGTTTTACAATTTCAGGGTCTTCAAGACGCATTTCATCTAAGTTTGGAGACACAACCCCATAACCATTTTGCTTAACACTTTCTAACGCATCTTTTAATTTATCATACTCGCGCTTAGCAACTGCTAAATCTTTCAAATGGGTAACTAAACTATATTCGTTTTGAATATCTAGTCCACATTGACTACTTAAAACTTTATAAAACAAATTTGGTCTAGGTTTAATTGTTAACGCAATATTGCCTTCGCCAAGGAGTACTTTACTTTCTTCCAAAGGCTCAAAATTTTCACTATTTTTAAACATAGTAGAATTTAATTTAAAATCGCCAATTTTAATAGCGCCTTCACTAAACTTTTTAATTTCTTGCACAAGTTCTAAAATAATTTGATTATTATAGTCTAAGGCCTCCATCCAAGTTGGAAGCTTAACTAAAATATTGTTTAAAGGAAACTCGTTTAATAAATTATCAAAAATGGTTACAATATTTTCTTGTGATAAAGATTCAACATTCATTGGCAAAACCGCCACCTGATATTTTTCTTGAAGTCTTGCACAATCTTTTATAACTTCAGCACTTTTAACGTCTTTATTAGTATTATAAATGACAACAAAAGGCTTATTATGTTCTTTTAGGGTATGAATAACCCTTTGTTCACTTTCCTCATAACTTTCTCGTTCTAAATCAGTAAAACTGCCGTCTGTTGTTACAACAACAGCAATATTTGAGTGGTCTGTTATTACTTTTTTAGTACCAAATTCTGCAGCTTCATCAAAAGGCATTTCCTTATCAGACCAAGGTGTTTTTACCTTGCGCATAATATCACCCTCAATAAAACCTTTAGCGCCCGAGACCATATATCCAACACAATCAATAAGACGAACTTTAAATTCACTATCATTAATATTAACTTTAACGGCTTCATTTGGGATAAATTTAGGCTGAGTAGTCATAATAGAACTTCCATCAGCACTTTGCGGAAGTTCATCAATTGCTCTGTCTTTTGCGTGTTCATTAATAATATTAGGTATAACTAATTTATTAATAAAATTAGTTATAAACGTACTTTTTCCTGTTCTAACAGGTCCTACAACGCCCAAATAAATATCACCACCACTTCTTAAAGCAATATCTTTATAAATATCGTTCATTTCCATAATTAACTCCTATTTA
>JAZOQJ010000008.1:0-4894 GCA_045655985.1 Clostridia bacterium
ACTGTTGAAGATGCTGATGAAATTGTTGGCTATGATACATCAAGGTATGGCGACGAAGACGGCGAAGAAAATGGAGAAGGCGAAGAATATACAGCATAAAAAAAGTGAACGAAAGTTCACTTTTTTTTAATAACATTATTATTTTTTAATGTACAATACGCCTATTGTATTACTACCGCAGTGACTTGTAATTGTGCAACCTGCTTCAGTTTCAAAAATTTCTTTAAAAGAAGATTTTTCTTTTATAATTTGTTTAACGTTTTCAATTATTTGAGGGTCAATTTCAGTGTGAGTAATAAAACAAATGCTGTCGTCGTAATTAGGATATTTTTCAAGAGTTTCAACAACATATTTTTCTACTGATTTTGCGAAATTACCCATATATTTACGAGCCATACCCATTTTGCCGTTGTTTACTTCAATACATGGTTTAATTTTTAAAAGATTTGCGCCAAGTAGGGCAACACTTGAGCACCTACCACCTTTATGCAAATAATTTAATTTATCCAAAACAAATGACGCTTGTACTTTTTCAACATTGTCCTTAACTTTTTCAACTATTTCTTCAAAAGGCATATTATTTTTGCAAAGTCTAGCCGCAAAAACTGCTTGTACGCCAATGCCTGTTGAAAGTGATTTACTATCAATAACAACGACTTTCCCTTCAAAACTTTCAGCAGCATGGCAAGCATTTGTGTGAGTAACACTCATTTCGTTTGAAATGTTAAAGTGAATTACTCTGTCATATTCTTTTAAATATTCTTCAAAAAGTTGGTGAAAACTATTTTCTGTTGCAGCGGCAGTTTTTGGAAGATTGCCTGTTTTTCCAACATATTCATATATATCTTTAGGTGTAATATCAATTCCGTCAGCATGGTCTTTTTCGCCCAACAAAACCCTTAAAGGCATAACGCCAATATCATACTCATTAATCAGCTCTTTTGATAAATCCGCACAACTATCTACAGAAATTTTAATTTTCATATATTTTTCTCCTTCAAAAAAAAATTATATAAGCACGAAATTTTTTCAAGTTAATTTTAAACTAAAAAATAAAGTTTGTCAACTTTTTAATTAATTGTTTTTATTTAATAAAAAATATTACAAAATAACCTATTTTTTTTGATATGCCCATTGACAAAAAATCGCATATGTTTTATTCTAGTTGTAATACTATTAGGAGAAAGATTATGGAAAAGTACTCTTTAATTGATTTACACACTCATTCGGTGTTTTCACACGAAAAAGGTGTAACAAGTACCCCTGCCGACCTTATTGATATGGCTGTTAGGAATGCTGGGGATGATAGGAGGGTGGCTATTTCCATAACCGATCATAACAACGTAAGGGCGACACCTGTTGCCCTTCAATATATTGAAGATAATAATTTAGAAGATAGGGTTGATTATATTTCAGGTGCTGAGTTTAACACAGGTACAAAATCACTAGGCAAATTCAATTATCAAGGCAAACAAAAGGCCATTTTTGGTAGCTTGCACCTTTTGGGCTATGGCTTTGACCATAATGATGAGGAAATTTTATCCTTTTGCGATTTAAGGGCTTTTCATATGGGTGGCAAAAATATTGGCGACCAAATTTGTGCAGGCCGTAATTTAATTAAGCAGGAAACTGGGGTTGAAGTTCCGTTTAGGTACTTATCACCATTAATTAAAGCAGCATCTGCGGGCGAAAATGTATATTCAAAATTTATAAGTACAGTAAAAAATTATTCATATCTTACAGGCGAACCTTTAAGTATTGGTCAAATTATGAACATAGTTGGTGTTTATTTTGATAGCGACAATAAGCATAATGACCTTGCAACAGGTAAAGCAAAGCTTGATATTGAAGATATGGCCCAAATGATAAAAAACGCAGGCGGTATTTGTGTTGTTGCGCACCCTACTTTTATTACTTACAAACAAAATACAATTTTACATGACGTACACGCGTTGGACGAATTTTTAAGTGCTGTAAATAGTAAAAAAAGGCTTGTTGATGGCATGGAGTTTTTCTACCCTGTAATGAGTAATTTTAGGGAGTTTCCACTATTTTATGAACTTGCACGTAAACATGATTTATTTTTAAGCGCGGGCTCAGATTATCATGGTTTTTCCGAAAAACACGCACGTATTATAGGCAAGGTGTTTGATGTGGAAATTGATAATAGTGAAAGCGAATTCTTTTTCTCACACGAAATTAAAAATAGGATGCTTTATTTACCTATTTTAGATTATATTAAATATAGGAAAGAACTTTTAAAGAAACAAAGGTTTATAACTCATATTGATGGTAAGGGTGAATTGGAAGATAAGCCTGCCATTATTGAACTTGCTGAAATACAAAAAAAGGCAAAAGCTCAAGCAAAACCTAAAATTCAAGATAGGTTTAAGGGCGAAATGTCTTCTAAAAAACTAGATGTATTAAATGCAATTAAAACATTGCAACGTATTAACACATTATGTGGCAAAGTTATGTTAACTGATACACCTGCAAATCAAATTTGTGAAATTAACAACGAACTTAGGGCAATGCTTACAACTGGTTTCTTTTCAGTAATGGCTGCAAATAAACATTTTAGGCAATTTTCATTTGTTCAAAGCAATTTAGAGGACTTTAAGCATTTCGTTATCTTAGTAGGGGTATTGCAATGCACATTTGAAAAGTTTGAGGAAGTTTCTAAGGACTTTAGGCTTCATAACAAAGATATTATAAAAGCAATAAAAGGTTTAAATATTAAATATGCAAGTTTATTATCGCAGGAATGTATTAGGCCTGAAATTGACTTTATTGAAACAGAAAATGGCTTTAAAGTGCAAATTAAGGACGAACAACTTTTATTAAGTTTAGGTTTAACTGATAGGGATTTAATTTCGGCCTCTAGTGAGGATGTGCAAATGAAAAGGTCATCAGCACTTAAAAAGTCTCTTAAAGTGTTAAATAAACTTGAAACTCTTTATTGTGTAATTTTAAACGATAAAGTACCGGAAGAAGTTAAAGCAAGGTGTGCTGAGGACCTTGAAAGTTTATTAAATTCTGGAATTAAGGCAATAAATGCTACCATTATTAATTTTTATGATGTACAATATATAGAGGAACGACCTAAAGAGTTTAGGGAGTTTGTAGATTACATATTAGCGCTTCAAACTTATTCGCAAGAAATTGAAGCGAGAAATTTACCATATGCTAGTGGTAATAAACATATATGTGAAGTATTTGGTTCTATTGATTTAGATAGGTACAACGGTCAGCAAAAATAAATAATGGGGGCTTATAAAAAATGGTAGAAGTTATTGAAAGGGATATTAATATTGATTTAGATTTAAATCTATCTCCAATATATGATAAAAAAGTAGAACAAGATGTGCAAATAGTGCTTTTTAAGGTTACTTATAAGGGCTTAAATAATGCTTACAATCAAAAAGTTTGTGGCAAAACTTGTTATGAGTACGTTAAAAAGGTATGCGCAGGGTTTAAAACTGTTGAAAAAGAAATTGATAGCACTGCAGACCCTGTACATGAAGCAAAATCTATTTTAAATACTAATTTTAAGTACACAGCTATTCTGTTTTCAGATACTCCACTTTTAAGAGCTTCTACTTTTTTAGGCGCGTTAGATTATGCTCGCCTTAAAAATGTTAATATGTTAAGGCTATATAGAGGTTTTATATTTGATACCAGTTATTTAATGAGCATATCAAACCTTTATTTAAAAGAGCCTATGGACTATGAGGCGCAGGACTTTAAAGTATGTAAAGACAATAAATCGCTTTACGAAATTTCAAACATTATGCAACAGCGTATTTTTGACTATCATTTTGAAAATGGTGTTCAAATTATAGGAAACACTATAATTGATGCTGATGTGTTTATTGGTAAAGGCGCGAGTGTTTGTAATTCACAACTTTTAAATAATACACAAATTGGTGAAAATACAAAAATAAACAATGCTATTATAAATAATTCAATTGTAGGCGAAAACAATGTAATAACAAACGCTTTTGTTGATAATAGTATTTTAAAAAATAATGTAACTGTTAATGCGTTTTCATGTATTAAAAATAAAAGTATTATTTGCGATAATGTGCAAGTTGATTTTAATAAAGTTATTGATTGTCAAAAGATAGAAAAATAAAGGGAAAAACTATGTTATTAATTGTAGGATTGGGCAACCCAGGAAAAGAGTATGAAAATACTTATCACAATATGGGGTTTAATGTTTTAAATAAAATAGAAGAAAAATTTAATATTAAAATTTCAAAATCAAAGGATAAGGCTCTTATTTTTGAAGGCAATATAATGGGCGAAAAAGTAATTTTTGCTAAACCGCAAACTTATATGAATTTAAGTGGCGAAGCAGTAGTCGCTCTTAAAAACAGATTTAAGCCAGAAAAAATTTTAGTAGTGTATGATGATATTGATGTTGAAATTGGCGCTGTGCGTTTTAGAAGCAGTGGTAGCGCGGGTACACACAATGGCATGCGCAGTATTGTTTCATTATTAGGTACGCAAGAATTTGCTCGTGTACGTGTTGGCATAAAACCCCTTGAAAAACAAGCAAATTTAGCAAATTATGTTTTAGCAAAACTTAATAAAGATAAACTTCAAAAATTTGATTTAGCGTATGATAAAGCCATTCAAATTATTGAGCAATTTATTTTAAATAAAGGCAATATTGAAAACACAAGTTTATAGCAAAAAAACTCAGTAAAACTTTACTGAGTTTTTTATTGACTAAAAATTATTACCAATCATATTTAATATTATGAAATATATAGAAATAGTTGGTGGCAATAAATTAGAAGGAAAAATAGAGGTAGAAAATAGTAAAAATGCAATACTCCCAATTATTGCATCTAGCATACTTATTAATGAAGAAATTGGTGTAAATATA
>JAZOQJ010000009.1:0-2222 GCA_045655985.1 Clostridia bacterium
GACTGTTAAGGAAATTTATTTTAATAAAGAATTTGTATCTGCTGATAAAAAACTAGACACATCAAACATTTGTTTAAATGAAATTATTAATTGTATAACATTATGCAATGATACAAAAATTGAAAAAGACGGTCTGTTAGGCGACCCAACAGAAACTGCACTAATAACTTGCGCCGAAAATTTAGGGTTTAAACCAAAAACTTTAATTCAAAATTGCCCTAGAGTTGACGAAGTTCCTTTTGATTCTAATAGAAAAATGATGTCTACTTTTAACACTTGCAAAAGTGGCGTTGTAGAATATACAAAAGGCGCGCTTCAAAGTGTTTTAGATTGTTGTTCTCACATTATGCTTAATAGTAAAATCGTTCAATTAACAGAAGAAATGAGACAAGAAATTGAACAGGCAAATACAAAAATGGCAGACAAAGCACTACGTGTATTAGGTGTTGCCTTTAAAAAGTTTAATGATAAAAAAATAACTCATGAAAAAGACTTAGTATTTTTAGGACTTGTTGGTATGATTGACCCACCTCGTCCCGAAGCCAAGGAAGCCATTAAAAAGTGCTTTACGGCAGGCTTAAAGCCAATTATGATTACAGGTGATAACCAAGATACAGCTTTTGCAATTGCAAAAGAACTTGGCATTGCAAGTAAAAAATCTCAAGTTGCTACAGGTAAGGACATAGATTCTTGGACAGAAGAAGAATTTATGCGCAAAATTCATAAAATTACAGTTTATGCAAGGGTAAGCCCTGAACACAAAGTTAAAATTGTAAAAGGTTTTAAATCGCTTAAAAAGATTGTCGCAATGACTGGTGATGGTGTAAATGACGCACCTTCCTTAAAACAAGCCGATATTGGCGTGGGCATGGGCATTACAGGTACAGACGTTACTAAAGAAGTTGCTGATATGATTGTGACTGATGATAATTTTGCAACAATTATAGTAGCAGTTGAAGAAGGTAGGAAAATTTATACTAACATTCAAAAAACCGTGCAATTTTTACTTTCTACAAACGTTGTAGAAGTATTAACCTTGCTTTTAGCGTCAATTTTTATGCCAGCTCTTACATTCCTTACAAGCGCACAAATTTTATTTATTAACTTTGTAACAGATAGTCTTCCGGCAATTGCATTGGGTCTTGAAGGCGCGGAAAAAGATATTATGCAAAGGCCTCCACGAGAAAATAATAACAATTTGTTTTCAAATGGCGTAGGCTATAGAATAATTTATCAAGGATTCATTCAAACAGCTATAGTTATTTGTGAATTTGCCTTAGTTTATAAATTAACCCAAAGCAATGTTTTGGCATCTACAATGGCGTTCTATACACTTAATATAATGCAAATATTCCATAGTGTTAACCTTAAAACAAATCATAGCATATTTAAATACAATTTATTTAAAAATAAAGCATTTAACTTGTCATTTATTGTTGCTGCAATTTTAGTACTTGCAGTCGAATTAATCCCAGGTGTTGCGGGCGTATTTGGTTTAACAAGTTTATCAGCTGTTCACTTTTTAATTGCGGCAGCTTGTGGCGCTTCAATAATTCCACTAGTTGAACTTGGTAAATTTTTGGAAGATAAACTTATGCCAAAACGTATAAGATAATAAAAAAAACATACTAGCAAATAGCCTAGTATGTTTTTTTTGCTCTTAAGTTTCGAACACTTTTTAAACTCTTTAAAAATTGCCAATATTAACAAGGATTTTAATCCCAAATAGTAAATACGATTACTAAAAAAAAACACCAATTTAAATAAAAGGTGTTTTTTGGTGCAACCGAGATGATTCGAACATCCGACCTACCGCTTAGGAGGCGGTCGCTCTATCCAGCTGAGCTACGGCTGCAAATTTTATAGGTAATTTTTAACTTTTAAATTATATCATATATTATTTTATTTTACAAGGGTTGTTTTAATAATTATTTAATTTTAGGCAAAAAATAAAAAAGCTCCTACAAATTAGGAGCTTTAATTTATGCAATAACGCTAGTTTGAATTGGTTCAATAATTTCGTCTTCAGCTGTGGCTTTACGAATTGATAAACCAATACGTTTTTTATCAAGGTCAATTGCAATAACCTTAACACGAACAATGTCGCCAACTGATAATTCTTCAGAAGGGTGTTTTATAAATCTATCAGTAATTTCACTAATATGAACAAGTCCGTCTTGATGTACGCCAATATCTACAAACGCACCAAAGTCGATAACATT
>JAZOQJ010000010.1:0-2509 GCA_045655985.1 Clostridia bacterium
CATTCCCACTATAACACATTTTTGACAAAAAGCAAAAAAAAATTTAAAATTTTAATAAAAAAATAAAATATTTTAAAATTTTTTGAAAAAATATATGCTTTTTAGTAAAAAAAGTTAAAATTGTACATTATTTTACAAAAAATCTATAAAAAAATGTATTATATTTTATATATAAATAACTAAATAAAATCTTGCAAAAATTTTTGCGCTTGTGATATAATAAGGGTAACGATGTCTTTTAAGGAGTAAATATGATTAAATTTATTGGTATACTTTTTGGTATTATTGCTGGCTGGTTACTCGGCGCTGCTGTTGGACCACTTGTTATCGCCGAAACTGATTTTGCTGGAAGTTTATTATCGTTCCCTGGTTTTGTTGGTGCGGGGCTCGCGTTTTTAATTGTTCTTATGATTTTGATGATGGGTGGCAAAAAGGATACGCTTTCAGGCTCTGGCGTTGGTACTACTAAAGAAGGCGAACAAATGGAACAATATTATTCTTCAAGGTTTGTTTCTATGAAAGAACTTAGAAGCGACTCTAAATTCATGTTCTCATTATACAGCCAATTAAGTAGCGCAAAAAAAGATGGCATACCGCTTCGTGCTGAGAGGATTGGAAAAGACACTGAAATTAATATGTACAAACCAATTCATACTTTAGTTATTGGTACAACAGGTTCTGGTAAAACTACCATGATTATGGACCCATATATACAAATTTTATCCGAAACCGGCTCTAAGCCTTCAATTGTTGTTTCAGACGTTAAAGGCGAACTTTACAACCACAACGCACAAAAACTTATTGACAGAGGGTACGACGTTCAAGTCATTGATTTGCGTGAACCTGATAAATCTGCAAGGTTTAACCCAATTGAAAGAGCATTTGATTCTTATCAAAGGGCACATAACTTAATTAAAGAAGTACGAATTCATCGTAACGAAAATCCATTTCACTATAAAAATTTATTAAAAATTCCGCAACGAGATTATGGGGCGGAGTGGTACGAGTTTAACGAAGTTGCATATCCTGACAAAATGACACTTAAACGCGATATGGATGCATTAAAGGCAAAACTTGAAAGTATAGCACAAGAAGATATTACAGATATTTCAACAACTCTTTGCCCTATTGTTGGTAACGACCCAAGTTGGCCACAGGGCGCACAAGGACTTATTAAAGCCATTATGCTTGCAATGCTTGAGGATAGTTTAAACCCTGAACTTGGCATGACTCGTGAAAAATTCAACCTATATAATGTTTCAAAAATCGGTGCAAAAAGAGATTCTGATACACCAAATGATAGTATTTCAACTTTAAGAAGATATTTTGAAGGTCGTGACAAAACAAGTGAATGCGTTGACCTTGCAAACACAGTTGTAACAAACGCGCCTAACACTGCAAAAGGCTTTTTGGGTCATGTAACAAGTAGCTTATCAATGTTCGCTGATCCTGGTATTGCTTATTTAACAAGCGGAACGGATGTTGATTTTTCTAAGTTTGCTGACCGTCCTTCTGCATTATTTATCAAAATTCCTGATGAAAAAGACACAAGAAACGCAATGGCAAACATTATTATTACTCAATTATATAAAATGCTAATTGAAAGAGCTAATGAAAACGCCAAGCGTGGTGGCGAAATTGAACTACCACGTAATTGCTATTTTATTTTGGATGAATTTGGTAACCTTCCTAAAATTGAAAGGTTAAAAAGTTTTATTACTGCTGGTCGTAGTAGAAAAATTTTCTTAGTACTTGCAGTGCAAGACTACACACAATTAAATTCAATTTATGGCGAGCAAGACGCTTCGACTATTAGAAACAACTGTAACATTCAAATATTTATTGGTACTAAAGACGCAAAAACGCGTGAGGAATTCTCTAAAAACTCAGGCAATATTGCTCTTGAAATTACAAACGAAAGCAAAACTACATCTTCAGGCGGTGGACAAGATGGTAAAGACAGTAAGTCAACTAACGTTTCTAAAAACACCGTTCAGCGTCAATTAGTAACACCTGACGAACTTGACCACCTTGATGGATACAGAGGTCGTGGCGAAGTTATTATTAACTGTTTTGGTGAATTTTGTATTAGAAGTTACTTTACACCAACCTTTAAAAACGACCAATACCAAATGGCTCGTCCACCTAAAGTTTATTCACCAAGTAATTACCTTGATAAAGATGCAGTATTTTATGATATTTCAAGGCGTAACAATATTATTTTAGGTAGGTCAAGCAAAATGGGTCGTGGTATGCCATTTTAAAAAACAAATAAAATAAAAAACATTATTTAATAGTTATTTAAATTATTCATAAAAAGTTAGATTGATAATTGTTCTTTCTAACTTTTTTTGTTTTTTATTTATCCACATTTTTGTTGATAACTTAAACTATTTTTTACATCAATAAAAGCAAAAAAAATTCACACAAACTTGTATCAAATTTATTAATTATTTTAAATTTATTTTTATTGTCTTTTTATAAACAACATCTCGCGTTAATGAGACTA
>JAZOQJ010000011.1:0-2844 GCA_045655985.1 Clostridia bacterium
TAAGTAAAAATAATTGATTTTTATTAAATTTGTTTAATTTTCGATTTTTTTGCCTTGTGTATTTAATAAATAAAAGTAAAAAACTTATAAAAATAGAAATTAAAACAGCTAAAAAAACTATTAAAAAAGAATTTGATAAAAAATATCTTAGCCACATTAAACTTATAAAAAAACTAAGAAAAGCGAAAAAAATCAAGTCCAAAATTAAAGAAAGTGTAAATTTCATGTACAAATTTTTGAGCATAATTTATAATTTTAAACTTTTTTAAAATAAACATTTCAATTTAAATATTTATTTGTTATAATAATGATGTATGGAAAATATCGAATTTATATCAAATAGTGAGAAAGATACACAAGCATTTGCAAAAATTGTTAAGGATAAATTAGTAAAAGGCGATATTTTGGTGCTTTCGGGTGACCTTGGCGCGGGCAAAACTACCTTTACAAAATATTTAGCGCAGGAACTTAATATTAAGCAAAATATCACTAGCCCAACGTTTACATTCATAAATGAGTATTTTGACGGAGATGTGCCACTTTATCACTTTGATATGTATAGGGTTGAAGATGAAGAAGAAGCCTTGGAAATAGGTGTGTTAGATTACTTTAATTTTAATTCAAAGCCAAAAGGTATTTGTGTAGTTGAGTGGGCTGAAAATATTAAATCACTACTTCCAAAACATAAAAAATTGGAAATACAAAAACTTGATGGCAATTCAAGGAAATTTATTTTAAGAGGTTAAAATGATAGTTTTATCTATAGATACTTGCGAAAAAAACACAAAAATCGAATTAAATATAAATAATCAAGTAAAAGAATGTGTTTTAAATGCACAGGAAAGTACAAGTGAAAATTTGTTGGTTAAAATTAACGAACTTTTAGAAAATTGCAACACTTGTATTAAAGATGTTGATTTATTATGCGTGTGTACAGGGCCAGGCTCTTTTACGGGTGTAAGGATTGGCGTTTCTACAATAAAAGGCTTTATGTGTGCATTGTCTTTAAGGGCAATTCAAGTAAACTTTTTTGAAAAAATAGCATATAACTATAATATTAAGAATAATGCAATTATTATTTTACCAAGCGGTAATCAGGAGCTTTATTGTGGGGTATTAAATAAAAATAGTAATAGTTGTTTTGATATTAAAAGTTATTTAAGTTTAACTTTTGATGAAGTTTTAAAAATGGCAAATGAAAATAACTATACTATTTATGCATTGCAGGAAAATCAGGAAAGTTTAATGCCTTTTGTTACAGATAATATTGTTTATTTAAAAGGTGGAGAGCATTTTTTTAGTCAAATTGCAATTGAAAAATACAAAAAGTTTAAGGAAACAAATATAAATGACCTACAACCACTATATATAAAACAAAGTCAGGCAGAACGTGAACTTAAAACACTAGTTAAAGAAAAGTGCGAGTTAAAAAGGCCAATTTGCGCAAGTGATTTAGTTGAAATTGAAAATGTGTGTTTTGAAACTAATAGGTGGACAGAAAGCATGTTTTTAGAAGAACTTGGGCAAGAAAATAGAGAATACTTTGTATTATATTATAAGGGAAAACCATTAGGCTATATTGGCTTATTAAAAACCATTGACGAACTATGTGTTTTAAAAATTGCTATTGTGCCCGAGTTTAGAAGGCTTGGCCTTGCTAAAAAACTAATAGATAAGGCGCTTTTAATTAAAGAAAAAGAAAATATAAAGACATTTTATTTGGAAGTTGAATCAAAAAATACTAACGCAATAAAGTTTTACGAAAAAATGGGATTTAAAACTTTAAGCATAAGAAAAAATTACTATCAAAATCAAGATGATTGTAATGTTATGTTTTATGAGGCAGTAAACAAGTAAAAATGCAAAAAAATATAAATGGCGTGCTAATAAATTTTGAGTACATTAAAAAAAGTGAAACCACAATTGTTTTTTTACATGGTTGGGGAGGCTCGATAGAAAGTTTTAGACTTTATCAAAATTATTTTTTATCGGCTACAAACTTTTCACTACTTAATATAGATTTGCCACCATTTAATAAAAGTGAAGAGCCACCACCTACGTTTACCATTTATAGTTATTACAATTTAATATTAAGTTTATTAAATAGTTTAAATATTAAATCAGTACATTTAGTAGGGCATTCATTTGGAGGCAGGATAGCGCTGCTTTTAGCGTCATTTAACAATAAGTTAGTAAAAAGCCTTACGCTTATTAGCGCTGCGGGAATAAAACCCCGCAAAAGCCTGAAATTAAGGTTTAAAATATTATTTTATAAATTAAAAAAACGTCTTTTAAAAAAACATAAGTTTAATATCAAAAAGGTGGGGTCAAAGGACTACCAAGCCTTAAGCCCTAATATGAAAAAAGTATTTGTAAGCATCGTTAATGAAGACCTTGCAAAACACCTTGATAAAATTATAGCGCCCACTTTAATTGTTTGGGATAAATCGGATAAAGAAACTCCGTTTTATATGGCAAAAAAGTTTAAAAGGAAAATTAAAGATAGTGAAATTATTTTATTTAAAGGTGGCGGACATTTTTGCTATATATATAATAGTACAAAATTACTAAAAATTTTATCAGTTTTTTATAATAAATTGGAGGATAAATAAAAATGAAAGCATTAATGCTTGAAAATGTATTAACATGGAGTAATCCTAACTTATATTTTATTTTGGTTCTATCTGTTTTAAATGGCCTTTTATTATGCTTTATAAGTTATAAGTTTGTTCAGGCTTTTCAACTAAGTGATTATAAGTTTTCTAAGTATTTTTTATGGATTGTAAAAGATAAGGGAAAAAACATTACAAGGTTATTTTTTCTAACATTTTTAACACTTTCAGC
>JAZOQJ010000012.1:0-5034 GCA_045655985.1 Clostridia bacterium
AAGTCGGATCGTAGCCATGTCGTTCTGTGAGCCAAGGAGTTGAAAAATGATCCTAAGACCGCTTGGCCTCCGACTTGGTCCATGTCGTATGCTAGCACCAATTTTAAATGAAATTGCTGGCTTTGTTGGTGACCACTATAAATTTGGTAAACTTGATATAGATGAAAGTTTTGATATTGCTAAAAATTACACAGTAATGAGCGTGCCTACTCTTATTATTTTTGAAGATGGTGTTGAGGTTAAAAGGGTTGTAGGCCTAAAAAACAAAGACGCGCTTTTAAAAGAAATTATGTAAAATTTTTAACACTTAAAAGTTGCAATGCGTAAAGCGTTGCTCTTTTTTGGCTTATTTAATTTTTTTATGCGTATTGACAGGCTTTTCTAAAAATGCTATAATAAAAGGGAAAAATAGAGGGAAAAAACATGGAAAATAATAAAAAAGTATATTTGGATGCTGCGGCAACTACATATTTAAATCCTGAAGTTATGCAGGAAATGATTGAATGTATGGCGCATACATATGGTAATAGTGCAAGTTTACATTCGTTTGGTAGAAATGCACTTAATAAACTTGATGTGGCTCGTCAAACTATTGCTAAAACAATTAATGCAAATGCTCGTGAAATTTATTTTACTTCTGGTGGTACTGAAGCAAACAATTGGGCTATTTATGGCCTTGCTCATGCAAATCGTGACAAAGGTAATCACATTATTACTTCAAAAATTGAGCATGATAGCGTACTTTCAGCTTGTAAAAAACTTGAAAGCGAAGGCTTTAAAGTTACATATCTTGATGTTGACGAAACAGGGTTAGTAAAATTAACTGACTTAATGCGTAATTTAAAAAATAATACTTCACTTGTATCTATTATGACTACTAATAATGAAGTGGGTACAATCCAATATATTAATACAATTGCGCGTACTGTAAAGGAAAAAGGCGCTATTTTTCATACAGACATGGTTCAAGCATATGGCAATATGCGAATAAATGTTAAGGATTTAATGGTGGATAGCCTTTCTATTTCAGCACATAAAATTTATGGACCTAAAGGCGTAGGTGCTTTATATGTTAAAGAAGGCGTTAAAATTGACCCTTTAATTTCAGGTGGCTCACAAGAATATAATAAAAGAGGGGGCACTGTAAATTTAACTAACGTAGTAGGTTTTGCAAAAGCTAGCGAAATTGCTTATAGGGATATTGATATTCATTATAATAAAATTCAAAACTTGCGTAATTATTTGCAAATGAAAATAACAAGTGAAATAGCTGATGTTAAAATTAATGGTAACATTTTGCAACGTGCTCCAGGCATTTTAAATGTTTGTTTTAAATATGTTGATAATGAAAGTTTGTTAACTCTTCTTGATATGGAAGGTATAGCAGTGTCTGTAGGCAGTGCATGCTCTGCCGGTAGCGTTGAACCTTCTCATGTTTTAAAACATATGGGCCTTTCTTTAGAGGATAGGAAATCTTCAATAAGGTTCTCAATTGGTAGAAATATTACTCGTGATGATATTGATTATACAGTAGAAAAATTAAAAGGTATTATCGAAAAATTAAGGAAAATTTCTGCCCTATCACCAAAAAATACAAAATAATGGGGTGTAAAAAATGTATAGCGAAAAGGTATTAAATATTTTTTCAAATTTGGAAAATTATGGAATAGTTAAAAAGCCAAGTGCTAAAGGTGAATATAAAAATGAAACTTCGGCTGATGTAATATCTATAACCATTTTAGTTGAAGACGGTAAAATTACAAATGCAAAATTTAAAGCATTTGGTAATGTAGCAACGCTTGTTGCGGCTGAAGTTGCTTGCGAACAATTATACTATAAATATATTGTTGACATTAAAAAAATTACAGCAAGCGATATTTTATCAAAAATTGGAGAACTCCCACCCGAACGGGAAGATGCTTGTAAAAACGCATACTTGGCAATTAAAAATTTGATTGCTGATTTTGAAAAAAAAGAAGCGAAAAAGTTAAAACAAGCAATGAATTTTTAAAAAATTAAAATAAATTTTAATAAATTTAGGTGGAAAATATAATAAACCACCTTTTTTATTTTTAAAAATCATTTTTTCTTTGTTTTTTTTTAAATTTTTTATATACTATATTTGTAATAAATTTGTACGTTATTTAATTTTAGAGGTTTAATTTTATGAGATATATTCCTAAAAAAACAAAGGTAAGGTCGGAACTTTTGCCACACGTAACTTGGCCTGACGTAATTGTGGGTGTAGTTGCTGCTGCAATAATTGCCTTAATTATTTCATCTACTTTTGAGTTTAAATGGGTAGTTGGTGCAAGTGTTTTGGCCTTTACTGTTTTATTATATTTTCCGCTTTCGGATGACATGAGGTTTTATCAAACAATTTTATTGCTTTTTAAATTCATGTCGTATAGGAAAAAGTTTTTTAAGGAAGATAAAAACGGCGAAAATACTATAAAATCATCTCTTCTTCCTTATACTGAAATTGAAGAGGGCAGGTTTTTAAAATACGCAAACGATTATTATGGTATGGTGCTTGAAATAAAGCCAGTTGCCTTTTTTATGCTGAGTGAAGAAAAACAAAATGCATACATAAGATGCTTTCAAAACGCATTAGCAAGGGTTAATGTTGACCAAAATTGTCAATTAATAAAACTTAACAAACCTATTGTTTTTGACGAATATATTGAAGACGATGAAAACAAATTTGCCAACCTTTTACAAATGGAAGAAGAAGGCGAATTAAATCATAAGGAAATTGAAGCGCGTTCTGTAATTTTGCAAGCAAGGGTTGAAAAAATGCTTGAAGCAAATGAACGTAACCGTGTGTTTGGTGCACACTTTTATTTAACAGTTTATGATAAAAGTAAGCAGGCGTTATATGACACTATTGAGGGTATGATGTTAAGTCTTTCTCAAGGTCAAACACCTATTAGGGCAAGGCTTTTAAAAGATAAACAACTTGGCGTGTTTTTAAAGGCAAATTATGAAAAAGATTTTGATGAACACGAAGCAGATGGCTTAAGTCAAATGTCTATTTTAGATTGGACCATGCCTGATAAAGTTGAATTTAAAACTTCACATACTAAAATTAATGGTAAAGAATATAGGGCGTTTAATATTATTGACTATCCTTTATACGTAGGTAATGCTTGGGGCTATTCATTGTTCTCTTTGCCTGATACAAAAATTGTTGTAAACTTAAAACCAATTCCAAGGTTTGAAGCGCAAAAAGAACTTGATACTGCTATTATGGAAATGCAAAGTAAAATGATGTATTCAGGAAGGGCAAGTAAACAAATTGAACAACAAACGCACCTTGAAACACTTCAAACATTATTAACAGATATTAAAAACGCAAACGAAAGTTTAGTAAGAACAAATGTTTACATTACTTGTGAAGAATACATGAAAAAAGAAGTTCGTGCACTTTTAAGAGAGCAGGGCTTTAGATATACGGAAATGTTTGGTAGGCAAGTAGATGCATTTAACGCATCTAATATTTCAAGGCTTGACCCTATTAAAGATAGTTTAAGGGGCATTAATATTTCTTCAGTTGCTGCAATGTTTCCGTTTATTTCAAATGCACTTTCAGATAGTGGTGGCTTTTACTTAGGTTACAACCAAAGTGGTAATGTGTTTATCAACTTCTTTAGGCGTGATGAAGAAAGAGTTAACTCAAACATGATGGTTATTGGTAAATCAGGTGGTGGTAAATCGTTTGCGACTAAAGACGTTTTAGCAAACATTGCGGCAGACAACGCAAGGGTTTTCGTTCTGGACCCAGAATATGAATATGCGGTACTTGCTAAAAACTTAGCAGGTAATATAATTGACGTAGGTTCTGGTCAACAAGGACGTATCAATCCTTTCCATATTACACCTTCTCTTGAAGATGAGGAAAGCGGATTAAAAGAAGATGACTACTCAGCACATTTGCAGTTTTTGGAACAGTATTTTAGAATTATTTTGGAAGGTATGAGTTCTGATGCCTTCGAAAAAATAAACAGCTTGGTTATCGAAGTTTATAAAAAGAAAGGTATTGATAGTAAAACAAATTTAAACACTTTAAAACCAGAGGATTTTCCAATATTTGACGACCTTTATAGCCTTATTTTAGAGCACGTAAAAACTGAAAAAGACGAATATTTAAGGCGTATGTATCAAATTATGGAAACATATGTTCAAAAGTTTGCGGAAGGTGGCAGAAATGCTAATCTTTGGAACGGCCCTACAACACTAAAAACAAAAGAAAACTTTGTTGTGTTTAGTTTTAGGTCACTGCTTGCAAACCGTAATATGACACTAGCCAACGCACAAATGTTACTTGTTTTAAGGTACTTAAATAACGAAATTATTAGGAATTTGGAGTATAATAAATTAAAAGGCTATAAAGCAGAAGTTGACCCTAATAGGCGTAAAATTGTTATTGCTGTCGATGAAGCCCACGTGTTCATTGACCCTAAATATCCTGTTGCGCTTGACTTTATGAAAGACCTTGCAAAACGTATCCGTAAATACGACGGTATGCAAATTATTATTACTCAAAATATTAAGGACTTCGTTGGTAATGCTGAAATTGCTGCAAAATCAACAGCAATCATTAATGCCTGTCAATTTACAATGGTATTGTCTCTTGCGCCAAACGATATGACAGACATGGTTAACCTTTACAGAAATGCTGGCGGTATAAACGCAGAAGAACAAGAAACAATTATTCAAGCCGCGCGTGGTGAGGCGTTCTTTATAACAAGTGCGCAGGTGAGAACTTTCTTGAAAATCGAGGCATTTGATACTGTAAGAAATGTATTCTCTACTAAAGACTTTGTCGAATTTAGTGAAGAAGAGGAAGACGAGGAAGAAACAGCACCAGAAGGCGATGATGGTGAAGAATAAAATAAAAAGCCTAACTTTATTTTAAGAGTTTGGCTTTTTTCTTTACATAATATTTTATTTTAAGTAAAATATATTTGTATAATAAAAATAAGAGGGTTTTATGTTTGGTTTTTTTAAAAATTTATTTAAACGTAACACTAT
>JAZOQJ010000013.1:0-2374 GCA_045655985.1 Clostridia bacterium
GGTAAATATGTTATTAAATTTTTTTGATAATGTCATTGATAAAGTTTATTTTAGTACTCAACAAAATAATATTGCGCTTTATATTACAATAGGTGCTTTTCTTTTAGCAGTACTTTGCTTTAAAAAATCTATTAGAAAGAAAAATGATAAAAAGCCTATAGCATGGGGTTGGTTTATTTTAGCACTAATTTTAGTTGCTGTTTGCGTGGCTTATTCTTTCCTTGCTGTAAGAAGTTTTAGATAATTTTTAAAAATAGTTGAAAGTTTTTTATATATTTGTTATAATATTCATCGAATATAAATTATAGAGGTGTTTACATGTTTAATTATTCACAATTAGCAGTTGCTTACTGGATTTCTGAATCATTCCCAGTTATTAGAATTGTATTATTATCTTTAATAGTTTTGGCATCACTTTTAATCATTGGTGCAATTATGCTTATGGAAAGTAATCCTGAAGGTGGCTCAAATGTAATTTCAGGCACAAACGAAAGTTTTTATCAACAAAATCAAGCTTCAACTAGGGAAGGCAAACTAAAAAAGTTTGTAACTATAATGGCTATTGCTATTTTAGTTTTGGTAATTTTATTCTTCGTTTCATGCATGATTTACAATGGTCCTTTAGCATAAATTAAAAATCACGATTAATTTCGTGGTTTTTTTATTTAACCTTTGTAATTAATTTTTAATATGTTATACTAAATTTAGGAGAGAAAGTAATGAATAAGTTGATTTTAGAACAAATGGATAGTAATAAACTTAACAACCATAAGTTTGAAAAAATAGCGCCCGTAATTATGAAATTAAATAGTTATGACGAAACTCAAATGAAAAAAGAGTTTGGTTTACTTATTGATAAAGGATATATTATTAAGGACGATAAAAATAAATATCATACAATTAATAGTTTTGGTTACGAAAGGGGCACAATTTTAGCAACAAGTGCAGGATACGCTTTTTGTGATGTGGAAGATAGGGATGAGGATGTTTACGTTGGCTTTCACGACCTAAATGGCGCAATTCATGGCGATGAAGTCCTTTTAAAAGTAAACGATAACGTAAAAGGCGCCAAAGCCGAAGGTAAAGTAATTAAAATTATTGAACACACCATAAAAACTGTTGTTGGCAAAATAAATGTGTTTAAAAAGTTTGCCTACGTTGAGCCAGATAACAAAAAAATTAGTAAAGACGTTTATATTCCTATCAAAAAACTTAAAGGGGCAAAGAGTGGCGATAAGGTATATGTGCGCATTATCGGTTTTGGCGAAAAGAAACTTGAAGGCGAAATTATAGAAGTTTTAGGCAAGGAAAACACAATTTTAAGCGACGTTTTATCAATTGTTCGAAACTATAACTTAATTGAAGAGTTTCCTAAAGAAGTTTTGCTTGAAAGCAGTAAAATTAATAGGGAAGTAAGTGAAGAGCAACTTAAAAATAGACGTGATTTTAGAAATGATATAATCTTTACAATAGATGGAGATGATAGTAAGGATTTTGACGATGCAGTAAGTATTTCTTTTGATAAAAACCTTTATACTTTAGGCGTTCATATTGCTGATGTGGGCGATTATGTTAAACTAGGCACACAAATCGATAAAGAGGCGTTTAGAAGGGCTACAAGCGTGTATTTTCCTAATCACACTTTGCCAATGCTACCAAAAGAACTTTCTGACGATATTTGCTCACTTGTTCCGCATGAAGATAGGTTAACGCTATCTTGTATAATGAAAATTAATAAAATGGGTGAAGTACAAAGTTATGAGATTGTTGAAGGCGTTATAAACAGCAAAGAGCGTATGACTTATAACAACGTTACCAAACTTTTAACTACTGAAAATACCCAGTTACACGAAAGATACAAACATATTATGCCTACCCTTAAGATGATGGAAGAATTATGCCTTATTTTAGAAGATAGGCGTAAAAGAAATGGCAATATTAACTTTGAAATTCCAGAACCTAAAATAATACTCGACGAAAAACAAGAAATTGTAGAACTTGGAACAAGGCCTCGAACAATTAGTGAGCGAATTATTGAAAGTTTTATGGTTTTAGCTAACGAAACAGTTGCTAAACATTATGCACTTAAAAAATTCCCATTTGTTTACAGGGTGCACGAGGTGCCAGATAATGATGCCGTTAAAAAGTTTGAAGAATTTATTAAGCCCCTTGGACTGTCTATTAAGTTTAATGGAAAAGAAGTTAAGGGTAAGGACATTCAAGCGTTTTTGCTTGAAATTGAGAGCCATGAATATAAAACTGTTATAAATAAAGTACTTTTAAGGTGTATGGAAAAGGCAAAATATAGGCCTGAATGCTTAGGCCATTTTGGTTTGGGGTTGGAGTTTTATAGCCATTTTACTTCTCCTATTAG
>JAZOQJ010000014.1:0-3892 GCA_045655985.1 Clostridia bacterium
AATTAAAAAGGGTAGACTTGTAAATAGAAATGTAAAAGTTAATCAAAGTTTAACTCAAACAACCGATAAAAATAATGCAGTAGTAAATCAAGTAAAAGATGCCTCAGGTTGTAATTTTAAATAAAAAATAAGAGTGATAATTTTCACTCTTTTTTTTAAACTCTTTTTTTTGTTTTTGAAAATTTCAACTTTTGAAGTATTATAAAAGTATGGAAATAAAAAATATAAAACAAAAATTACTAAAATTTTTTAATAAAGCGTGGGATTTTGTTTTGCCAGATAATTTGGAGTGTATTTTTTGTGGCAAAGAAATAGGTGATAAAAACGAGTATTCAACTTGTGAAAAATGCTACGATAAATTTTTAAATAAGGGAAAGGTTTGTGAAAAGTGTGGCGAATTTATTTTTTCAAAAAGTAAATATTGCCTTTCATGCAAAAAACGTGTAAGTTATACTTATGTTATTGCACGAGCGCCTTTTGTTTACACGGGCGAAACCAAAAAAGTTGTGTATAAATTAAAGTATCAGGGTGGTAGGTATCTTGCAAAATACATGGCTCAGTTTATGGCGCTTGAATATCAAAATATGAATGTGGAGTGCGACTTAATAGTGCCAGTGCCAATACATAAAACAAAGTTAAAGGCAAGAGGGTATAATCAGGCACAACTTCTTGGTGAAGAACTTTCAAAATTAATATATGTACCTATAAATCAAGATTTAATAAAGGAAAAACCTACAAAAACACAAACTGCGCTTACTAAGGAAAAACGTCAGGAAAATTTAAGTGGGACATTTAATGTGTTAAATAATGAAAATTTATTTAATAAAACTATACTGCTAGTAGATGATGTGTTTACAACAGGCGCAACTGTTGAAGAATGTAGTAGGATGCTACTAAAAGAAGGCGCAAATAAAGTGTATGCCTTAACTTTTGCACATACACCTAAAAATGTTAAATATGAAAAATAAAAAACACGATTTTAGTCGTGTTTTTTACTATTTTTTATTAATAATGCATACTTTTAAAGTTGTGTCATCAATTTTAACTTTATCAGAAATTTCGTAGCCTATAACCGCTAAAATCTCTTTTTCGCAAGCAATAACAGGAATAGAACTTCGTTTCCTTTGAGGAATTTTTTTATCAATAAAATAATCTTTAAGTTTTTTTGTTGAAGAATTATATGGTTTAAACATATCCCCTTCTTCTCTCATCCTAATAACGCAATTTTTAGGTAACTTTTTAGTATCAAGCATTAAATTATTGCTTGAAGCCTCATTTAAATTAAAGTTTGTCGCGTTTTTAATTTTAATGTCGCCAAATCCTTCAAACGAATAATTTCCGCATTTAAATTTGATGGGAGAAAAATAAGGCGCGGGTTTTTTAATTGATAAAGTAATTGAATCATATTCTTTATGACAAATGACATTGTTTGGTAAATGAATTTTTGTGCCATTTTGTGCATTTAATGCCATATCGCACAGCATATCTAGGTGCTTTCGTTCAATGTCTTTTGAATGATTTAACTGACTTAAAGCGTGCCTAATAATTCTAGTTTTAACTGATGGCTTAAGTAAAAAATATGATAATGGTATACGAATTGAGTTGTTTTCGTATGTAAGTCCATCAAAACTAATTTGGTTGTTGATATATTCGTCATCCATTCGGCAAATATTTGAAAAAGATAATATATTTTGTTCAATACTAGGCCAAGTAGATTTTATAAGTGGCATAATTTTATTTCGAATAATATTGCGAGAATGGTCGTTTTCAAAATTTGTTTCATCGTCAACATACATAAGTTTGTGAGTTGAAGCGTAAGCAATAATTTCTTCTTTAGTAGTGTTTAAAAATGGACGAACATATTTTTTCCTAACAGGTTCCATACCACTAGCACCTTTTAAACCACAACCCCTAAAAATATTTAATAAAATAGTTTCAACTTGGTCACGAACGTGATGCCCTAAAGCAATTTTATCTACAATACCTTTTTGTAAAAGTGCATCAAATAAACCATACCTACCAATACGTGCGCCTTCTTCCAAAGTGTATTTATTTTCTTTACAAAGCGAGCGAGCATCAATAGAAAGTTTATGACACCTTATACGATGTTCTCTACAAAATTCGGCAACAAACAAACTATCTTGCGCGCTGTTTTCACGTATCCTGTGGTCAACGTTTACAGCAACTACTTCAATATCAAGTTCTTCTTTATGTTCGTTTAAAAAATAAAGTAAACTTATACTGTCAATACCACCAGAACAAGCAACACCAACAATTTCGCCTGAATTAAACATTTTTTTTGATTTTATATAATTTAACACTTGTTGCATAAAACAAACTCCACATATAAATATAATTAAAAATTTGTGTTTAAATTATATACTTAATTTAAAATATAATCAAGGCTATTTATAATTTTATTTTAAAAAAATAAAAAAATATAAATTTTTCAATTTAAAATTTAGTGTGAGATACAGTATCAATAATAAGGTGTATACAGGAAAAATTGCTTGTTTTAATAAATTATAGATTGTATATGATTTTACTTGCTTTAATTAATTTTATCTTCTTTAAAATTTACATTTATAATTAGTGGTTCTTCTTGTGCTTTTTTACAAAGTTGCTCTTGTTTAAGTTTTTCAAATTCCAAATTCATAATTTCTATTTCACTCGTATTTGGTAATTGCTCATCATTATATGTTCTCATACTTTTATATATGACAAATTTATAAAATAAAGTTATTTATTTTTAAAAAATTGTTTTACTTTAATTTTAAAAAAATGATATACTTTTTGTAATGATATTGAATTTTTAATTGTAATAAAAACAATATAAAAAACATAACATAATTGTAGGTAAATTTATGGGAAAATTTTATAATCAATCACATGATGAAGTTTTAAAACAACTTCACGTAAACAATACAGGTTTAAAACAAGAAAAGGCTGAAAAAATTTTGCAAGAAAGTGGTAAAAACACACTGGCAGAAGGTAAAAAGACGCCTAAAGCAATTAAATTTTTATTGCAGTTTAAAGATGTTATGATTATTATTTTACTTATTTCATCAATTATAAGTGTAGTAATGTCATTTATTGAAAATGATAGTTCAAGTTTAATTGAAGGTGGAATTATTTTATTTATTGTATTTTTAAATGCAATAATGGGCTACGTGCAAGAAAACAAGGCCGAAAATGCTCTTGAAAACTTAAAAAAGAGTACGCAACCTTATTGTGAAGTTATAAGAGATGGCGAAACAAAAAAAATAAAATCTGAAGAACTTGTTGTAGGGGACATAGTTGTGTTAGAGGCAGGTAATATAGTCCCTGCTGATTTAAGACTTATTGAAACACATATGACAAAAATAGATGAAAGCGCCCTAACTGGTGAAAGTGTTTCGGTTGAAAAAGATGCAAGCCTTGTATTAAAGGAAGATGTTGCACTTAGCGAAAGAAAAAACATGGCATATTCTGGTACAGTTGTAACATATGGTCGAGCTATTGGTGTTGTAGTAGCAACAGGTGTTAATACTGAGTTTGGTAAAATTTCAGTTATGCTCGCTCAAGAAAATAAGGTGTTAACTCCTCTTCAAAAAACACTAGTTAATATTGGTAAAATTATCACTTGGGCAGTAATTTTAATTGCACTTGTTATATTTGTTATTAAATTTGCTCACAATCCACAAGACCCAATCGAGGCGTTTTTAGTTGCAGTCGCTTTAGCCGTTGCGGCAATACCCGAAAGTTTGCCTGCAGTAGTTACAATTATTATGGCATTAAGTGTGCAAAACCTTGCCAATAAAAATGCAATAATAAAAAGGTTACACGCAGTTGAAACACTAGGCTCGTGTTCAGTAATTTGTTCAGATAAAACAGGTACACTTACTCAAAATAA
>JAZOQJ010000015.1:0-11018 GCA_045655985.1 Clostridia bacterium
TACGTAGCGTGCAAGGTAAAATATCTATTATTAACAACATTGAAACTATTGATAAAAGTGAATTTGATGATGTATCAAATCAATTAATCAATATTCAAAAACAAGAAGATTTTTTAGAAAATAAAAGTAATAAATTTTTAACTATTGCTGCTATAAGTTCAATGTTTGTAACAGCATCATATCTTAACACATATATTTATAAAGATAAACATTTTGAAGAATTAGAAAATTAAAAAAGCGAGGAATTACCCCGCTTTTTTAGTATCTTAATTTTACATCTTTTTGAAGGTCTCGCTCTATATCCTTTTTCTTGATACTTTCACGTTTATCATAAAGTTTTTTACCTTTTGCAACACCTATTTCAATTTTAACATGTTTATTAACAAAATACGCTTTTAATGGCACTATTGTAAACCCCTTTTCTTTAACCGCTCTAATAAGTTTTAAAATTTCATTTTTATGAAGCAATAGTTTCCTATTCCTTCTAGGATCAGGAGCGTAAGAAGTCGCTTTTTCATATGGTTTTATATATGCATTTTTTAAAAACACTTCGTTATTTTGTATTGATATAAATGAATCTTGCAACGAAAATTCCTTATTCCTTAGCGATTTTACTTCAGAACCCTCTAAAACAACGCCCGCCTCAAATTTATCTTCTATAAAATAATCAAAATAAGCTTTTTTGTTTGTAGTTATTTCCATTTACACACCTTTTATGAGTCTATACTTCCATACTTTAATTTAATAATTTTGGCATTATATCTAAAGGCTAGTTTTTCGCTTTTAAAAGCAAACACAAAAGTTGCAGGATTTTCATTAATTAGTAAATCTAAATAAGCCAATATTTTTTCCTGCTCAGTTTTTGTAAAGCCTTCCAAAACATTATCAATTAAATATAATTCGACCGTTCTTAGGCTTGCACGTGCAAGCTGAAGTTGCATTTTTTGAAAACCAGATAAATTTTTAACCTTAACATTTTGAATTGACTCAATGTCAAAATTTTTTAACGCATTTAATACTTTAAAATTTATTGAAGTAGTATCAATTTTTCGAATTTTTAACACATATTCCAAATTTTCCCTAACAGTCTTATTATTGAAAACAAGCGGAAATTTAGGAATATACGCCATTTCACAATCGGTTTTATAATTGATTTTTTTTACACTTATATTGTTTACATAAACTTCGCCTTGAGAGTAATTTTCAAGCCCTGCAAGTACACGCAAAAGGCATGTTTTTCCGCTATCCTTTTCGCCAATTAATGCAACCCTTTCCCCTTTTGAAACATTAAAGGAAATATTATAAAGTGCATAAAACTCTTTATTAAAACCTAAAAATAAATTACTAACCTTAATCATACACACCTAAATTTAAATATTTTCAAAGTCATTATAAAATAAAGGTGTAAAAAAAACAAGAGATTACAAAAGTTTATTAAAAATTTTTAATATGTTTGACAAGTTTTTTTATTTAATGATAAAATGTATTTGGTCTTATCAAAAATTAGGCTTTCACATACAAAATTAAGGAGAAATTTAATGGATTTATTTGAAAAAGTTAACAATTATACACTTGTTGAAGACATTAAAAAGCAAGGTTTATATCCTTACTTTCATTACTTAACAAGCGGTCAAGATACAGTTGTACAAATGGAAGGTAAAAGGACTATTATGCTAGGTTCTAACAACTATTTAGGTTTAACCTCCAACCCTGAGGTTGTTGAAGCTGGTATTAAGGCTTTAGAAAAATATGGTTCAGGTTGCTCTGGTTCAAGATTTTTAAATGGTACTTTAGACGAACATATTGCACTAGAAAAAGAACTAGCAGCATTTATGCATAAAGAAGATTGTGTTACATTTTCAACAGGTTTTCAAAGCAATTTAGCAATTATTTCAGCACTTTGCGGTAGGAATGACGTTATTATAGGAGACAAAGAAAATCACGCAAGTATTTATGATGCATGCAAATTATCTTACGCTAAACTTTTAAGGTACGAGCACAACAATATGCAAGAACTTGAGGAAATACTTAAAAACGTACCAGAAGATAAAGGCAAACTTATTGTAACAGATGGCGTTTTTTCAATGGGTGGCGATTTATGTAACTTACCTGAAATTGTTAGGCTTGCTAAAAAATATGGCGCGCGTATTATGGTTGACGATGCACACGCTTTAGGTATTTTTGGTAAAAACGGCAGAGGTACTGCTGAGCACTTTGGTTTAGAGGATGAAGTTGATATTATTATGGAAACCTTCTCTAAGTCTTTAGCATCTTTGGGTGGCTGTATGGTTGCATCTAAAAAAGTTTGTGACTTTGTAAGGCATAATTCTAGACCATTTATATTTTCAGCATCAATTACTCCTGCAAGTGTTGCGTGTGCAAGAAAGTCTTTAGAGGTTTTACAACGTGAACCTGAAAGAAGAGAAAATTTACATCATATTGCAAATTATGTTCGTGCAGGTCTTAAAAAGAGAGATATTCCTATTTGGGATAGTGTTGCTCCTATTATTCCTATTGAAACATATACTGATGAAAGAACTTTCTTGGCTTGTAAATTATTACTTAAAAATGGCGTTTATGTAAACCCTGTTATATCTCCAGCTGCACCTGCAGGTCATGATATTTTAAGGACTTCATATGTTGCAACAATGACTGAAAGTTTAATGGATGAAGCAATGGATATTATTGAAAAAACATTTAAAAATGAACTTCCTCCTGTGGGCTCTATTTAATGTAAAAAAAAAAGAGGACTAAGGGTTGTCCCTTTTGAAACTAGTGAAATAAAAGAGTTAGGATTTATTCCTAATCCTTTTTTTATGGCTACTTTATGCCGTGAAAGGTACTTGACAATAGAAGAAATGAAAACACAATATCAAAAGGCAGAGAAACAAAAAAACAACAAATAAGCACAATTCTTGTTTCTCTGTCTTAACCAGAAAAAGAAAACTCATTTCAGAGACTCTTGTCAAGTACACCATGGAATAAATTAGCCACTTAAAATAACAGCAAAAAAGCGAAGGTGTGATTTGCTCTGCCACACTTCGCTTTTTTGTCTGCTTAAATTTAGTTTTGTTCGTGTGCTTGTCTGGTGGAGCGAAGTGACACCACTTGTATATGACAAGCACACGCCTAAATGCCATTTTTAATTTTTTATAAAAACTTTTATATATTGCAACAATTTTATAATTTGTGTGTTATAATGTATGTATGAAAAAATATAAGAAGAATAATTTAGTTTTACCAATAGTTAAATGGGTAGGTGGCAAAAGGCAATTATTAGAAAATATTAATAATGTTTTGCCACATTCTTTTAATACATACTTTGAGCCTTTTTTAGGTGGTGGTGCAGTATTGTTTAATATTCAGCCTAAAAAAGCAATAGTCAATGATTTAAATAAGGAATTGATTAACACTTATAATGTAGTAAAAAATAATGTTGAAGAATTAATAATTAATTTGTCAAAACATAAAAATGAATCTAATTATTTTTATCAATTAAGAGATATTGATAGGACTAGCGAATTTAAAAATTTATCAAATATTGATAAAGCCTCAAGATTTATTTACTTAAATAAAACTTGCTATAATGGTTTGTATAGAGTAAATAGTTCAGGTCAATTTAACTCTCCATACGGCAATTATAAAAATCCAAACATTATAAATGCTCCAACTTTAAAGGCTGTTAGTGAATACTTAAATTGTAATGATATTCAATTTTTTTCATATGATTTTGAAGAAATTTTAAAAATGGCAAAGAAAGGCGATTTTGTATATTTAGATCCACCTTATGACCCTATTAGTGAAACATCAAATTTTACAGGATATAATGAATCTGGTTTCGATAGAGATTCTCAAATTCGTTTAAAAAATATGTGTGATGAGTTAGATAAAAAGGGTGTTAAATTTTTATTATCCAATTCAGCAACTGATTTTATTATTAATTTATATGAATCAAATCCTAATTATACAATTAAACAAATCTCTGCAAAAAGATATATTAATTGTCAAGCGAATAAAAGAGATTCGGTAAAGGAGGTTTTAATTTATAATTATGGCAACAAAAATTAATGAGGCTTGGGAAAAGTTGTTTGAAAAATATGATATTTTAAACAATGTAAAAGAAAATAAAATTTTTGAAATATCTGCTGACCAAATAAAAGAATTCAGAGAACCTAGGTTAATGACAAAGTTTGATAGTTCTTTTGATTTACCAGAATTGTTTGAAAAAAATAAATTATCAATCTTGCCAATTAGTAGTAATAAATATGTTATATCTTCTAGCAATATATTTAATAAATTAAATATTACAAAAGATAATTGCAAATCATATAAAATTCCTTCTTATATTAAAAGTATTAATGCAAATGATATAACGAGCGAGTCAATAGCATTAAATTGTGCTTATATTTGTGGAATATTAACCGACTTTATAGAGGATGATGATTTAATACCAACTGTTAGTGGTAAAATGAGTTCTAACAATTTTAAATTTAAAATAGATAATGTGCTTACAAAATCAAAAGATGAGATTGAAGTTAACAATTCAAGAATTGAAATAGATGGTGCTTTTGAAGGACAAAATTTTTTAACCTTAATTGAAGCAAAAAGAAAAATCACCGACGATTTTATTATTAGACAATTATATTATCCATTTAGAGCATTATCTCAAAAAATAGATAAAGAAATAAAGTTAATTTATTTAGTTTACACCAATGGTGTGTTTTCATTATTCCAATATACTTTTGAAAACCCTAATGACTATAATTCAATTAAGCTTATTAAACAAGGAAACTATATAATTGAAGATTTTGAATTAAACATTGAATCTTTGACACAATTAATAAATAATGCAAAAATAGTAAAGGAACCAGAATTACCATTTCCTCAAGCAGATAGTTTTGAAAGGGTTATAAATTTATGTGAATTATTGAATTCTTCTAATCTTGAAAAAGAAAATGTAACAGAAATTTACAATTTTGATTCTAGACAAACAGATTATTATGTAAATGCATGTCGTTATTTAGGTTTAGTTGAACAAAAAGGTGAAATTAGATTAACAAAATTAGGACAAAAGATAATAAATGTTTCTTTCGCTCAAAGACATTTACTATTAATTGAACAAATATTAAAACATAAAGTTTTTAACAATGTATTATCTTTATCATTAGAAAATGGTAGAGTTTTAGAAAAACAAGATATTGTTAAACAAATGAAACTTTCTAATCTATATAATATAAAATCAGAAGAAACTTATAATAGAAGAGCATCAACTATACGACATTGGGTTAATTGGATTTTATCATTGTTAAATGAATAAAAAACTACTAAAATTTTTTAGTAGTTTTTATTTATTACACTAGTTTCAAAAGTCAGCGACTAACACTCCTCTTTTTTTTAATTCACAAACACGCCTTCTATATGCAAAAACCTAATTTTTTCAAATCTATAATGGCTTAACGGTCTATTTAAACTATCAATAGTATGCGCGCATACAAATATATCATTATAACTTAAAATGGGCTGATTTAGCCCGCTTACAACCATGCAATGTGAAAAAATATTATTGTCTACAAACTTTAATTGAACCAAATCTCCTATTTCTATTTCGTTAAACTTAGCTAAACGTGCAAACGGTCCTTTGTTTTTATTTAAAGTTAAATATTCATATAAAAACTCTACCCCTGACCAACTTGGCGAGCGATCATTTATATTATTATAATACCAAAGCGGGGTATATACTCTATTCATTTCAAGGCTACCCTCAAGCAAACACTGCGAGCAAAAATTAGTGCAATCTCCTCCAAACTCGTCAAAATTAAAGTACTTTGAATTGCGCTTTAATGCAAATTTTTGAGTATATTCTAACACCTTTTCCCTATTATATGCTATAATTTGTGGCATAGTTTTATATATGAAATTATTAAAAAGATTGAGTTATTTAAAAAGATTTAATTATATAATATATTTAATAAAACCCTATTGACGAAATAGTAAAAGTGTGTTAAAATTTACTTGAATTTAGGAGAATGTTATGAGAACACCTTTTTATTTAGAACAAAACGCAAGTAATCTTAATTTAATTAAAATTAATGATACATACAAAGTTTGCTACACTTCATTAACTGACGGAAAAACTTATTTTATTGGTGAAAAGGACGAAACTTTAGTTGACGAAGCACTTTTAAGTTTTGGCACATTACCTTTAAAAAGGTTTATTGACACACACGTTGAAGCTGAAATTAAAATTTTAAGAAGGTTAAAGTCTGCAAATCTTTCAGCGGACGCAGTTTTAAACGCGTGGTCGTTATATATTGAAGGCAAAGTGTTTTTAAATTCTCGTTCAATTACTCGTGAAGAAATTATTGTGTTTGAGCAAAATTTAAACAAACATCAAAGGTATTTAATTGCAAGTGAAGATGATAAAATCACTATTGCAAGGGATAGTTTTGAGGATACAAAATCAGGTTCAAGCGTTTCTTATTAAAAAGAGGGTTAATTCCTCTTTTTTATTAAAAAAAGCCAATTTTCAACAGCTTTCTTGCAACAAAAAAACTTAGCAATTTCGCTAAGTTTTTTTAACAGCTTTTATTTATTTTTATGTTTACAAAAATTTATATAGGCGTTATAAATTTCTTCTGCAGTTTCATCAGCCGTTTTATTTTCATTTATTGCAATAAAGTCATAATTATTCATATCAAAAAGGTCTAAATTATACAGGTCTTTATACCTTTCTCTTTCAAGTTCTCGTCTATATAATGCTGCTTTCATGGCATCTTCTTCACTATTACATTTTTCCTCTATTGGCCTATCGGAATTAAATAATCTTTTCCCAAGTTCATTATCACTTATTGCTACAAAAACTTTAAAACTTTCGGGTACAAAATGCCAAGCAAGCCTACTATCAAATATAACTTTTTTGCCTTTATTTTTCACACCTTCTTCATGAAGAGTTTTATCAAGAGCTATATCCACACTTCTATCAACTTTAGCAAGTTCATTAAGGCCTAAAACAGTTAAATTACGTTTTTGGGCTTCTTCACGATATATTTTTCCACCACTTATTACACTAAAGCCATATTTATTTTTTAAAATTTCAATAATAGTGCTTTTACCACTACAAGGGTAGCCTGAAATTGAAATGTTTTTAATTTGTCTTTTTTTAATAACATTTGCTTTATAAAGGTTTTCCATTTTTTGAGTGAGAAGCGCAGAAACCTCTTCGTAAGTTTCTTTACTAGGTTTATTTTCTAAAAAAGGAGCAACGTCAATTGGTTTACCAATAACTAATGTGTTTCGCCTAAAAATTCGAGGCTTTTTCATAAACATCATAGGAATTATTGGAGAATTTGTTTTTAAAGCAAACATAGCTGTGCCGTTTTTAAGTTTTTCTAGGTCCTGAGCGTCATCTTTTCGAGTACCCTGAGGAAACACTAATAGTTGTTCGCCATTTTTAAGTACGCTTAATATTTTTTTAACTGCACCAATATCTGCTTCTCCCCTATGTACAGGAATCGCCTTAAGTTTTTTAAAGATAAAACCAATGAACTTATTATCAAAAATTTCTTTCTTAGCCAAAATATTAACTTTGTTTTTCACTTTTAACACCGCCAAAAAACCATCCACATTGGTTTGATGGTTACAAGCATAAATACAATTTCCCTTTTGCAAGTTTTCCTTACCCACAAGTTTTGTTGGGTAAAATATTTTTGCAAGCACCCAAATTATAGCAAACATTATATTATAAAACATACATTTTCTCCTTCAAGGTGGGACCTTGAGCCCCCAGGTAGCACCTGGAGGCAATATACACAACTGCATTTAATCAGTTTTATTTACTACCTTACTTAATATCTTAGTTCTTCTTTCTTTTTCCGCCAGGTAGCACCTGGAGGCATTATACACAACTACAAGCATTCAGTTTTGCTATGTGCCTTACTTAATGTCTTAGTTATTCTTTCTTTTTCCGCCAAATAGCACCTGGAGACATTATACATTGCTTCAAGTTTTCAGTTTTGCCGTGTACCTTACTTTACAACGTTATTGTTCTTTCTATTTTTATAGGTCAGCGACTGAAAGGCATTATACACAACTACAAGCATTCAGTTTTGCTATGTGCCTTACTTAATATCTTAGTTATTGTTTCTTTAAAATTACGCTTTAACATTTTTAATATGTGTTAGCATTTCATTAACAACTTGTTCTATTGGTTTATTTGTGGAGTCCACACAAATTGCGTCCGCGCATTTTATTAGTGGGAAGTTTTCGCGGGTCATATCTAATTTGTCGCGTTCTAATATTTGCTCCAAAATTTCGTCATAAGTTACATTTTCAGTGTCCTTTACTTGAATATATCGGCGCATTGCTCTCTCTTTGGGGTCTGCATCTAAATAAAACTTTACAGTGGCATTTGGTAGCATAAAAGAGCCTATTTCGCGCCCATCTACTACAATTGAGCACTCTTTTGCAAGAGCCCTTATAATTTGCGCTGCTTTGTGGTGAGAAGAGGCATGCACGCCAACACGCGCCGACATAACACCACCTTCCGCAGAGTGTATAACGCCCGACACATCTTCCCCATTTAAAAATGTGTGCTGAGTGTTTTTTATAAATTTAATTTCAATATTAACACTTTTGCAAACTTCGTCTACAACTTCTTTTTTAGTTGCATCTAAATTATTGCGCAAACAATATATACCAAGCGCCCTAAAAACTGCGCCTGTTGAAACATAGTTAATATTAAGTTTATCAGCAATAATTTTTCCAACAGTGCCTTTGCCTGACCCTGCGGTTCCATCAATAGCAATTACTATATATTCCATTAAATCGCCTCACCAATTGTTTATTTTATTATAGCCTATTTTAAAAATATTTGTAAACAAAATTAACACTTATTTAATATTGAGCCAAAATTTTATTTAAAAACCCTATAGTCCAATTCCCCATTTTACACTTCACTAAAAAAAGACCTGAAATAATTTTCAAGTCTTTTTATTTTTTCCTTAAGTCGTGGGTTAAGGTTGTTTATTTTACCAAAGAGTTGGAACGCCATCTACATAATGCCAGTAGCCAGATTGGTTTGTTTCGCTGTAATAGTAAACATTTGCATTGCAATTTGTTAGCCAGTTTTCATTAAGGCTAGGTATTTCACTTCTACTTGCGTGTTCCATATAAATTGCAGTTAAATTTGTGCAATCATAAAAGGCAGCAGCGCCAATTTCTGTTACGCCATCAGGTATAACAACGCTAGTTAAACTTGTGCAACCACAGAAGGCGGCACCGACAATAGTTCTAACGCTATCGGATATAACAACGCTAGTTAAATTTGTGCAATTTTCGAAAGCATTCTCGCCAATACTTTCAACACTATCACCAATAACAACGCTAGTTAAACTTACGCAACCACTAAAAGACCAATCGCCAATACTTGTAACATTTTTTCCAATAACTATTGATGATAATGAAGAACATCCCTCAAAACATGCCTCACTAATTTCCTCAATTTCTGAAGGAAAAACTATTTGGGTTAATTTTTCACAGTTTTGAAAAGCGCATATACCAATAGATTTAATATTATTGCTTAAAATAATACTTTCTAAATTAACACATGCGAAAAATGCACTTTCACCTATATTAATTATTGTTTCTGGCAATGTAATATTTATAAGAGAATCACACCCAAAGAATGCATTAACACCAATAGTTGATATAGAGTTGTTCCATACAATTTGAGAAACATTAAACATTCCGGCAAAAGCATTGTCACCAATATTATTTACATTATTCTTAATTTCAATTATTGATATGTCTGAAGAATATTGATATGACCATTCTTCATAATAAGTACTATTATTTTCCATATTGCCATTACCAGCAATTGTTAATTTTCCTCCATTAATATAAGCTACAACGTTATCACTATCACTTGCAGAAACATCCCAAGCTGCGTCACAAGCAATAGTTGTGTTTCCATATGTTAAAGTTGCGCCTTCTCCTTCTCCAACCAATTTATATGAAGGGGTCATAATTAAAGCGATTGGGCTTAAAGATGTGAAGTCGGCAGTAATTGTTAGGGCGTCTGTTACTGTGTAAGTACCAACAGTTTCCCAAACTTTGTTTTCTTCATCAAAGTGAAGTACTGTAATTGAGTCGCCAGCAACTACATCAAGGTCTGACACGTCAATTGTAAGTGTTGTTTCGTTTGATGTTACGTCAGCAGTTGCTAAAACTACTGCGTCTGTATGGTTTGTATCGATGTATGATTTTAGGTATGTAAATGATTCTAATGAAATTTCATTTACAGTTGCACCTGCAACGCCAATATTTGAACCATAAATTAGTTTTTTAATTTCACTTTCAGCAGTTGCTGCGTCTGTTACGTTATCCTTTTGAATTGCTCCTGCTAGCACGTGAAGTTCTAGACTAATTGTAGAGCCATCAGTTTTTTGGCCGTTTAGTAAATATTCACCATTTTCGCCAACTGCGTTTGGCAATAACACATCAAACGTAATTGAACCCGTTAAATTTACTGTTGCGCCTTGAGTAAGGTGAACTATTGAATCAGTACCTGCAACAAGGTCTGCCGCACCAATTGTTAGTGGGTCAACACTCATGTAAGGTTGAAGAAGCGCAGTGATATCGTTACTTACGCCCGCCTTTGTATGCACAAATTTAATATATGTACCAATTCCGGCATACACGTCAACTGTGCTTTGTGCATTTGAAAGCTCAGTTTCAAACTCAATTGTATCGCCTGGTAGCATATTGGTTACTGAAGCTGTTGCTGTGAATGTTGTAGCAGCTTCATCAACGTCAATTACAACTTTACCAAACTGAATGGCTGAGTTACTTGTACCAACACTACTATCAGTAAACCACGCGATAGTTGTTGGAAGTAGTAGCGCTAAAATTAGCGACACCATTAGTATAACAGTAAGTGTAAATGACTTATTGTTTTGCTTTTTCGCTGTCATAATTTTTCTCCTTAATTTGTAATCAGTTTTATTATATTTTATTTTTTG
>JAZOQJ010000016.1:0-5972 GCA_045655985.1 Clostridia bacterium
AAGACAACATCATTTTTCATCTCCTTGGCTCACAGAACGTCATGGCTACGATCCGACTTCCTCTAGCTTTTTCTTCTGGAGTCTTATCAATTTCTTCATATTTCATACCAGTAGCGGCGAAACAGAAAGTGATAGCAGCAGTAGTTGTTGTTTTACCATGGTCAACGTGGCCAATAGTACCAATGTTACAGTGAGGTTTAGTTCTTTCAAACTTTGCTTTTGACATTTTAAATTTCTCCTATATAAAATAATTTTTTTGCCCTTGTGCATAATATATGCTTTCAAAAAGGCTAAGCCAATTTTGTCCCTACAAGGACGATTAGGGATACAAACTAAATTTTCCCTGCCTACATTATAAGACATTAATAAAAATTTAGCAATAATTTTTCAAATTATTTTTAAAACTCACCTGTTTTACGAAAAAACCGATTGTTTTAAAGCAAATTTGTAGCTTTTTACTTGATGAATCAAGTTATATTTAACCCTAAAGGTCAAGAAATAAATTCTTGAACCTTTAAAGATAAATGCAAATTAATCTTTTTTAGCTCTTTCACCAATAACTTTTTCAGCAATTGACTTAGGAACTTCAGCATAGTGGTCAAATACCATAGTAAATGTTCCACGTCCTTGAGTTGTTGACCTTAGGTCAGTAACGTAACCAAACATTTCAGCAAGTGGTACTTGAGCTTCAACTTTTTGAATACCAAATTCAGCAGTTGTACCTTGTAAGATACCTCTTCTTGAAGTTAAACCACCAAGTACATCACCTAAGTAATCATCTGGTGTTTCAACGTCAACTTTCATGATAGGTTCTAAAAGTGCTGGACGAGCTTTTTTAGCGCCATCTTTAAACGCCATTGAACCTGCAATATGGAAAGCCATTTCTGAAGAGTCGACATCGTGATAAGAACCATCATATAGTTTTACCTTAAAGTCAACAAGTTCATAACCAGCTAAGATACCATTTTTAGCAGCTTCTTGAATACCTGCATCGATTGCTGGAATATATTCTTTTGGAATAGCACCACCCACGATAGCATTTGTAAATTCATAACCTTTTGTAGGTTCATTTGGTTCTAATTCAATTAAGCAGTGACCATATTGACCTTTACCGCCTGATTGACGAATGTATTTACCTTCAGCAGTTACTTTTTCACGGATAGTTTCCTTATAAGCAACTTGAGGACGACCAATATTACATTCTACATTAAATTCTCTTCTAAGTCTATCAACCATAATATCAAGGTGAAGTTCACCAACACCGGCGATAATTGTTTGACCTGAGTTTTCATCTGTCCAAGTTTTGAAAGTTGGGTCTTCTTTAGTTAATTTAATTAACGCAAGAACCATTTTTTCTTGGTCAGCTTTAGTTTTAGGTTCAATAGATTGTTCAATAACTGGATCTGGGAAAGTCATTGAAGATAGAGCAATTGGGTGCGCTTCATCACATAAAGTATCACCTGTAACAGTATCTTTAAGACCAACTAGAGCGGCAATATCACCTGCCCTTACTTCATCAACTTCTTTCCTTTCGTTAGCGTGCATACGTACGATACGACCAATTCTTTCTCTCTTTCTAGTTCTTGGGTTATAAACATAAGAACCTGAAGATAGAACACCTGAATAAACCCTGAAGAATGTTAAGTTACCAACGAACTTGTCATCCATGATTTTGAATGCAAGACCAGCAAATGGTGCATCGTCACTTGTAACTCTTTCTTCTTCTTCATCGTTTTGAGTATTGATACCTTTAATGTTATCAATATCAAGAGGAGATGGCATATAGTCAACAACCGCGTCAAGAACTGGTTGAACACCTTTGTTCCTTAAAGCAGTTCCGCAAAGAACTGGGTTAATTTTAAGTTCGTTAGTTGCTTTTCTAATAGCCCTTTTAATTTCTTCTTTACTAATTTCTTCACCAGCAAAATATTTTTCCAAAAGTGCATCGTCAGTTTCAACAACTGCTTCAAGCATTTTTGCCCTAAATTCTTCTGCTTTATCTTTTAGGTCAGCAGGGATTTCTTCAATAGTATAGTTTCTGCCATCGTCTTCAGCATACATAATAGCGTGCATTTCAACTAGGTCAATAATACCTCTGAAGTTTGCTTCTTGACCAACTGGGATTTGAATACAAACAGGGTTACCTTTAAGCCTTGTTTTAACACTTTCAGCAGCCTTGTAGAAGTTTGCATCATCCCTATCCATTTTGTTTACAAATACCATTCTTGGAACTTTGTATTCGTTAGCTTGTCTCCAAACAGTTTCACTTTGAGGTTGAGCACCTTCACGTGCAGCAAGTACAAGGATAGCGCCGTCTAAAACCTTTAGTGAACGTTGAACTTCAACAGTAAAGTCAACGTGTCCTGGAGTATCAATAATGTTGATTTTATTATCTCTCCAAGTACAAGTAGTACAAGCAGAAGTAATAGTAATACCACGTTCTTGTTCTTGAGCCATCCAGTCCATAGTAGCGGTACCTTCGTGAGTTTCACCGATTTTATGGTTAATGCCTGTATAGTACAAAATTCTTTCAGTGGTAGTAGTTTTACCAGCATCAATATGGGCCATGATACCAATGTTTCTGGTATTTTCTAAAGAATAATCTCTAGCCATATATTTGTTTCTCCAATGTTAAAATTTTGTTATTTTCGCTTTAAATAAAACAACAATACATTTATTTTAATTAAAGCAAGTGCTAAAAGCAAATTTTTTTGCCTTTAACAAATAAATTTTAGCCTAAAGAAAGAAAATTAACATAAATCTATAAATTTTTCGTTCAAAATGCTCCGAAATTTTGAATAAAATTCCTAAACGTTTTGTTTAATTAACTTTTATAAACTATTTTTAAAAATATTAATATTTAAAGTGAGCAAAAGCTTTGTTTGCTTCAGCCATCCTGTGCATTTCGTCTTTCTTTTTAACAGCGCCACCAGCGTTATTATAAGCGTCAACGATTTCTGCAGCAAGTTTATTATCCATATCTCTTTCAGATCTCTTTTGAGCGTTAGCAACTAGCCATCTAATACCTAAAGTTTGTCTTCTTTCAGGTCTAACTTCCATTGGAACTTGATAGTTTGCACCACCAACCCTTCTTGCCTTACACTCTAAAAGTGGCATAACGTTTTCCAATGCTTTTGAAAAAGCAGCAACGCCATCCATACCTAGTTTAGCACCGGCTTTTTCAAATGCGCCATAAACGATTTTTTGAGCAATGCTCTTTTTTCCGTCTTGCATAACTTGGTTAATTAGTTTAGCAACTACTATACTATTAAATTTTGGATCTGGTAAAATATCTCTTTTAATAGCAGCATTTCTTCTTGGCATGATTTTAACCTCCTATTTAAAATTTAAATAATAATTTTTTTGCATATTTTGCAAAAGTACCTTTAAAATACATTTAATTACAGCGTGGTAAAATTATTTACCTTTTTTAGCGCCGTATTTAGACCTGCTTTGATTACGTTTTGCAACACCTGCTGTATCCAAAGCACCTCTAACAATATGATAACGAACACCTGGCAAGTCTTTCACACGACCACCACGAACAAGTACTACACTGTGTTCTTGTAAGTTGTGACCAACGCCTGGAATGTAGCAAGTACCTTCCTGCTTGTTTGAAAACTTAACTCTTGCAATTTTCCTTAAAGCAGAGTTTGGTTTTTTAGGTGTTGTAGTAGTAACTGACAAACATACACCACGTTTTTGTGGGCATTCGTCTAAAAGTGGACTTTTAGATTTTTTGTCCGCAGTTTTTCTGCCTTGCCTTACAAGTTGGTTAATTGTTGGCATTTAGATTTCCTCCTTTCAAAAGTATGAATCAATCACACAACCCCTTGAATGAAAAGTTTAAAACCCTTCATGCGAACTTTTCGCCCCTTAAGCAATAGTTTTCGCTGTGATTAAACCCATTTTAAAGATACTATTGCTGGTTAATTGTTTAATATAAGTCGCAACACTTAACATAAAACAATTTGACCGCATTATTATCTAGATTTTTTTATAAGCAACGTTTTGAGTACACCTTTTCAAAACATTACTTTTGGAGCCATTAAAACAGCATGAAAAATGCATGTAAAATTGACTACGGGCATAATAATAACAAAAAAAATTAGGCTTGTCAATATTTTTTTAAAAATTTTAATAATATTATTTATTATATATAAGCAAGTAAGAAGAAAAATAAATCTATAATATTTTAGCAATCAGTTTATAGTCAAAACAAAATTAAAAAATATATTTAAATTAATTTGATTTTTAAGAATTTTTATATTACAATAGTTTAGCATTTGATATGATTTATATTTTTGCATAAAAAATGAATATTCACAACTAGAATTTCATACAATATTATAAGCATTTATGTGGTTTTGCACAAAAGTTATCCACATTTCCACAAGTGTATATTATTCAATATTTTGCATATTTATAATCAATTTGTCGAAGATTGTCTTATATAAAAAGCCTTTGTCGAAACACTAAAAAAGTTATCCACATTTCCACATGGGCTTTTTTTTTATGTTAAATTTGAGCAGGTATTATTAAGTTTTTTTTATATTAAAAAAAATTATATTTTTGTTTATGTTTACATTTTTATTTTAAATTGGTAAACTTATAAAGTACATGCACATAAATAAAATAACAGTTAAAAATTTTAGGAACTACTCTGCACAGGAAATGGCTTTTGATAATAATATAAACGTTTTAGTAGGGCGTAACGCTCAGGGCAAAACTAATATTATGGAGGCCATTTATTTTGGTGCTTTAGGTAAAAGTCCGCGTACTAAAAAAGAAAGTGAGTTAATTTCATTTAATGAAAGCCATAGTGAAATTAAAATTGAATTGCAAAAATTAGGTGGTACAAAACACATTGAAGTTTATTTAAATAAGGGCGTAAAAAAAAGCATAAAAGTAAATCAAATCAATCTAATGAAAATTGCCGACCTTATGGGCACACTTCCTATAGTGTATTTTGCTCCTGAAGATTTAAAACTAGTTAAAGAAAGTCCAGAAGATAGACGTAAGTTTTTAGATATATCACTAAGTCAACTTTCAAAAAAATATTTTTACCTTTTATTAAGGTATCAAAAAATTTTAGACCAAAGAAATAAACTTTTAAAATCAACTCAAAATTTAGACGTTATACGAGACACTCTTCCAGTATGGGATGACCAATTAGCAACTGTTGGTTCACAAATAATTTATAGACGTATTAAATTTATAAACAAATTAAAAACGTATGCCAGTAATAAAATAAATATTTTAACTGATTGTGAAGAAGAAATTAATTTAACATACACAGGAATTTGTGCTGAAACTGAAAGTGAAATTAAAGAATTATTTTATAATTTTTTACAACAAAATTTAGATAAAGATTTAAGGCTTGGTTATACTGGTTTTGGCCCACATAGAGATGATATAAAAATTGAATTAAATAATATTGATGTAAGGGAATTTGGTTCTCAAGGTCAACAACGAACTACAACGCTTGCATTAAAATTAAGTGAAGTTGAAATTTTTAAAGAAGAGTATAATGAGTATCCTATTCTGCTACTAGACGATGTTATGAGCGAACTTGACCAAACGCGTCAAAACAACTTATTAAAAGCTTGTCACAACATACAAACATTTATTACCACAACTCAAATAAATGATTATTATAAACAACACGCAAAAATTTTTGAAATAAATAAAGGTAGTGCAAAATTATTGGATTATAAAACTTAAAATTTGCACCGCTCATAAATGAGATATGGTATCAATAATTAGTTATGCGCAACAAATTAAGCCTTGTTAAATATAGTAGCGCTTTAATACTATTGATACCATATCTCAAAGTTAAAATTGATTATCGGGAGACATCAAATGACAAAAGAAGAACGAATTAAATTATATACAATACTCATAAGCGATTCATCGCCCGCTTCACCAATATCAGCAATAATGTGTAAATCAATATCACTATCTTTTGTATA
>JAZOQJ010000017.1:0-6334 GCA_045655985.1 Clostridia bacterium
TACGAGCAATGTTTGTTGCGGGTGTAGTTCAATGGTAGAACTTCAGCCTTCCAAGCTGGCCACGTGAGTTCGATTCTCATCACCCGCTCCAATTTACATATCGGGGTAGAGAAAGTTAACGTGTCCGTAGCTCAGCTGGATAGAGCACCGCCCTTCTAAGGCGGGTGTCGGGGGTTCGAATCCCTCCGGGCGCACCACAAAAATTATTGGGGTATAGCCAAGCGGTAAGGCACGGGACTTTGACTCCCGCATTCGTAAGTTCAAATCTTGCTACCCCAACCATCCTTGGTCCATTAGCTCAGATGGTAGAGCACTTGACTTTTAATCAAGGTGTCCCGGGTTCGAATCCCGGATGGGCCACCAGCGGACGTGGCGAAATTGGCAGACGCGCTAGCCTTAGGAGCTAGTACTTACGTGTGGGGGTTCAAGTCCCTTCGTCCGCACCAAGTTAAAACAGCCGTTTTAGGCTGTTTTTTCTTGCCGAACATTTTGGAACGAAAGGACTTGATGTGTTTTTACAAAACACCGCAAACAGAGTTTGCTCCCCCACTGTGGGTGTTCGACCCTTTCGTCCGCACTAAATAAAAAGTCCGCCCCAATTAAATGGTTCGGCTTTATGTTTCGTGGAAAATTAAAAATTAAGGTTATTTTCTAAAAAATACTTTAACAAATGGATTTTTTATTAATTTCTAATTTTAATGGTTCTTTAAATATTTCTTGATATTTTGATTCATTAATATACACATCTCTTAAAATTATGTCCATTATATTTTGAAATGTATTCTAATTGTTCCATATTGGTAATTAAGGAAGATGCTCTTTCATAACCAATTTGTAGATTTTTTTTAAGAAAGTTAATATTTACTCCTTTATTTAGAATTGCTAAACGTACGGCATCTTTTAAATATGGGTCATTTAAAGCATCTTCTAACATAATATAAACAGCATTTATATTTTTATCAACTTCTTTGATTGCGTTTAAAATTTGTTCTTCAAAATTTTTGCTTATATAATTTTTTGCGGTATTTGTTTTCGTTGCTAAAACAAATACATTTTCATCTATTCTTATTGGTATTAAACTGCAAATCCAGAGGTCATAAGTAATGGCTGCAACATTAGACTTTAAAATTTTTAACGCGTCATTGAAAACTTGTTCAACGTATTTTATATCTTTTTTTACATTATTTATTTCTTTATCTGCTAATTTAAGTTTATATCCATTGAATTCTTTATTTAATTTCATTGATATAGCAATGAGTTCATTAAAAACACCATCATGTGTATCTTTATCAAATGATGCCTTGTAAAGTGCTTTATCAGTCATTTCAAAGCAAAAACATTTATCTTTTATTCCAACATACTTATATGTTTCAAAAAATTGTAAATATTCTTTTTCACCAATTTTTTTATATAGAATGTCAAAACATTTTTTAACAAACTTTTCTTCATCAAGCATATAAAATGCCTTATCAAATCCCTTTACGATAAAATCAATAGTGCAATCAAATATTTCTGATAATGCCTGTAATAATTCTAAACTAGGATCTCCTTTGCCTGACTCCCTCTTGGAAATGGCTTTATCTGAAATATTTAATTTTTCAGCAAGTTGCACTTGAGTCAATCCTTTTTGCTTTCTTAAAATTGCAATTCTTTCGCCTATTTTTGTTGCCATAAATAATCTCCTTTTATTGATATCACCAAAATTTTAAAACAATGAGCATTAAAAGTAAACCTACTTATAGTTGAAATCGCTTTTTAAAACTCTACTAATAGTTTAGTTGATGTTATAAATTTACTAAATTTAAAAACAAAAATCAACTTTAATGCAATTTTAAAAAGATCATTTTGAGATTGTGCCGTGTAAAATGACATTTTAGTAAAAATTATATAAAATAATTTAAAATTTTTTAGACAAAAAAACAATTATGTGTTAGTATAAAATTATGGATACAAAAAGAATTCAAAACTTAAGAGAAATAATTGAAAATTTTATAGAAAATGGTGGTGATATTTATTCACCAAGAAGGGAGTTGCCTTATTATGAACGTTTAAGAGGTATAAAACGTGATTTGGATAGGGAAGAAGAAAGAGAAGTGTCATACGAAGAAGTTTATGCTATGTGTGGCATTACTTTTGATAGGGATTTTAATAGTTTTATGAAGTTTTACGAAAGGGTTTGTGGTTTTGCTGATGAAAATGGATATGTAGACTCTATGCGTAAAAATGAAGTTAGGGCGGTTGATAACACATACGAACAACTTGAAAATTATGCTGATAGATATGGTTGCTCTCCGTTTGACTTTTTGGTTTTAATGACAGGGTTTAAATTTAAAAGGGCGACAATTCAGGTGGATTATGTTTCGTATTTATCACAAGAATTATTAAAAGCATATCCTGATGGCAACATAGAAGGTATAAGATGGGAAAGACCTGATTTATATGAAAAAATAAGGCATTTAAGAAAATATATGCCAGAAAGTGCTTCTATGCAGGATGTTGCAGAAATATTAGGCGTTTACAACGAAAGATTTAGCATTAAAAAATATGAAGCTAATTTGGATAAAAACGCACTTTTACAAAAGCTTTACGAACTTTGCCCAGACAAAAACGCGACTAAATTAAGGGAGATTGATATAACAACATATCACGGAGTCATTACTCTTGCTAGAAGCGAAGACAAAACGCCGTTCCAATGGCTAAGTGAAAATAATTTTAGGTATGATTTTGAACTTAATATGCCAAGGCTTTCTCAAGTTAAAGTTAATATAGAAGAAAGAGTAAACATGCTTCTATCTTTGCGTGAAGAATTGCTTAATGGCTACAATTTAGAGGGCATAGATGATATTACTAGGTTTCATATTAATTTAGAGGTTATGCATCGGGTTTTACAAAGAGTAAATGGGGAAGATTTAGAATTTGTAGGTATTGAAGAAATTACACCCTTGGGAGAAACATCAACAACGCCAACTGATGGTGAAGAAAAATAATTTAAAATGTAGTCTTTTTGTTTAAGGCTACTTTTTTATTGTTTTAAAAATTTTTATAAAAAATAAAAATTATTTTAAAATTATTTGCTTTTTGTTTTGCGCGCAAGGTATAATGTTGGTATAAGGGGGAGTATATCAATATTAAGTACGGGTTGTTGGCACGCTCCAAATAGCCTAATCATAAAAAAGGGCTCCTCATTATATAATTTTGTTTTTTAAGGAGGATTTTTATGGACATTAGAATTGACACACCAAACGAGCATTTCAAATTTAGGGTAGTGGGTATTGTTGAGCATGATAATAAGTATTTAGTTGTTAAAATTGCAAATAATAGTTTCTATTGCCTTCCAGGTGGCCACGCTGAAATTGGGGAGGATACCGAAACTGCCATTAAAAGAGAAATGCAAGAAGAGTTAGGATACCCTATAAAAATTAAAAGGCTTGCGGGTATTGCTCAAAACCTATTTAAAAGTGAAAAAGGTGACAATTTCCACGAATTTAGTTATTACTACATTGTGGAAGCCCAGCATCAAGAAGATGTTAACCCAAATAACTACGAAATAATTGAAAATGATAAGGGCGAACTTAAAAAACTTGTGTTTAAATGGCTTACAATAGAAGAGTTTAGAAGTGTAGATTTTAGGCCAACCTTTGCAAAAGAACTCCTTACTCAAAATAAACTTTTACATATAATTAATAAATACGACAAAGAAACGACTATTGAAGAATTAACCTTTAGTAAATAAAAAGTGTTTATAATAATATATATTTATTTTTAAAAAAATCTTGACAACCTAAGGTGGAGTGTGGTATTATTTAGCCATACCGCACGAATTAGGTTGTTTTTTAAGTGCAATTTTGCCACCTAAAAAGGCGAGTCTATACAGGAGGGAAAGAAAATGTACGCAGTTGTAGAAACAGGTGGAAAACAATATAAAGTTTCTGAAGGTGAAATTTTAAATGTTGAAAAACTAAATAGTAACATTGGCGACATTGTTAACCTTAAAGCGTTAATGGTTGTAACTGAAAGTGGCATTAAATTTGAAGGCGAAGTAAAAGCTGAAGTTATTAACCATGGCAAAGAAGATAAGGTTAGAGTATTAAAGTATAAAGCTAAAAAACACTCTAAAAAACAACAAGGCCACAGACAACCATTTACTACTTTAAAAGTAACAACTATTGCTTAATTAAGGTAATAAATTATGACAACTATTAAAATTATTTATAATAACGACCATATTGTAGGCTTTGAAGCCAATGGGCACACTGGTTACGCTCCACAGGGGCACGACATTTTGTGTGCTAGTATATCTTCTATAATGCAAACAGCGGTTTTAGGACTAGTTAATTTAACTGATTTAAAATTAAACTATAAAACCGATGAAAAAAAAGGTAAAATTTGCCTTAAAATTGAAGATAAAAATTTTGAAACCCAAGCGTTTTACGATGGTCAAGTTATTTTAAAAACAATGGTTTGTGGCATTAATGATGTAGCAAGCGAATTTAAAAAATACATTAAAGTGGAGGAAATTAGAGATGTTTATTAATATTCAGTTATTAGCTCACCACAAAGGTGGTGGTACAACTCATAATGGTAGAGATTCTAACTCTAAAAGATTAGGAACTAAACTTTATGATGGTGAATTTGCAACAGCTGGTTCTATTATTGTAAGGCAACGTGGCTTAACAATTAAAGCTGGTAAAAACGTTGGCGTTGGTCATGATTACACACTTTTTGCTTTAAAAGATGGCAAAGTAAAATTTGAATACTGCGCTAAAGGTAAAAAATGTGCATCAGTTTACCCTGTTGAAGCTTAATTATAATACTTATAAAAAAAACTTGGAGTTTTAATACTTCAAGTTTTTTTGTTTTTTAATTGTTTTTTTAATATGCTTGATTAAAAAATTTTGTTCGTGTAAACTCTTTTTAATAAAAATAAAGGAGAATTTGCAAATGAAAATATCTAATGTTTATATTTACGATTTAGAAGATAGCGTTAAGGCTAGTAAGTATCCTATGGCGGTTGATACTAGTGTTCCAACAGAGGAAATTACAGAAAGAACTCAAAGCCTTGCATTAAGCGATAAAGGGGAGGGGCACGACCAATTTTTAACAGGTATTAGAGTGCATTTTACCATTAGTTGCTCTAAAAAAATGTGGGTAGAACTTGAAAGGTACAGATTTGTAGATTATGTAGATAGAATTTCTGCGGTAGATAGCATTATTTATTATGGAGCAAGGGTTGCTCCGCACGCTATAGAAGTTGACCAAGAAGTAATAGATAAACTAGACGAATTAAGGGCAAAATTTATAAAAACCCGAGATATTAAAGACTATTTAATTTTAAGGGCGTCTATTCCAGCAGGCTATGAAGATACAGTTAGGGTAGGCACAAACTATAGAAGTTTGAAAACAATGTATCATCAAAGAAACACTCACAGATTACCTGAATGGCATTCTTTTTGTAAATTTATAGAAGCATTGCCATTTGCCGACAGATTAATTGTTGGTGAAGATAAGAAGAACCCTAAAATTGCAAATGCAACAACCGTGCACGATTCAACCTTTATTATAAGCCCAGGTATGGATCACGAGTTATATGAATTTAACGGCGAAAGTGGTTTAACTGCTACAAATATTCACGTTTGCGATTTAAAACAAGCACTTTATTTTAAAGAAATGGCAAGAGATAGTAGAGTTTTAAGTTTTTGTATGGAAAACAATATTCCTAAACGTTTACCAAGTAGTGTGCCAGTAGAGCAATTTTTAAGTGATATTAGAGTAAGTTTCGACCTTAAATGCTCTAACGATATGTGGGTAGAATTAGAGCAATGTAGAACTATGGATTTTGTATCTAGCCAAAGTACGATGCACCGTATTGCTAGGTTTGATTTAAGGGAAACTATGAACCGAAACGTAGAACTAGGAATTGTTGATTTATTAGAAGAAAAGAAAGCAGGGTATTCTGCCGAAAATACACCTGAAAATTATAGGGGCTTACTTATGAATAATCCAAGCGGGTTTATGTTATCAGCTCGTCTTACCACAAACTACTTAACTTTAAGGGCTTTATATAATAATTATTTGGGTAGTCCAATACCAGAGTGGCGAGATTTTTGTTCGTTTGTAGAACAACTACCATTTGCTAAAGAATTAATTTTAAATGATGATCTTTCTTGTGTTGTTTATGATTCCCATACAGATGAAGTTAAACACTGCGATATGGTTGATTATTTAGAAACCGAAAAAGATAGATTAAAAAGAATGATTAAATAACAAATAAATAACAGTTTTACATGAAATAAGCCAAATAATGAAACCTTAGAATTATCCCCAGATGAAGAGA
>JAZOQJ010000018.1:0-5229 GCA_045655985.1 Clostridia bacterium
GTTAATTTTTATTTAAATTAAATTTAGCAAATTCAATTCACAGGATTAGTATATGGAAAATTTTGGAAATGATACAAAAATTAGTACAAAAAAATTAGTTATTTTAGGTTTAATTTCAGGTATATTTGTGGGTTTTATAAACGGCTTTTTTGGCGGAGGGGGAGGCATGCTTGTAGTACCTATTTTATACTATTTATTTAAGCTTCCTGAAAAGGTTGCTCACGCAACAGCACTTTTTGTAATTTTGCCTATAAGCGTGGTTGGGGCTGTATTTTATTTATTAAAAGCCGAGGTTTTTAACTTAAATTTATTGTATTCAGGAATTGGGTTTGTAATTGGTGGAATAATAGGTGCTTTACTGCTTAAGAAAGCAAATAATAAAGCATTAAGAATTATTTTTGCGGGCATTATGCTAGTTGCAGGTATCAAGTTATTATTTTAGGAGTTTTTATGTGGTGGCTTTTAATAATTTTTGGCGTTTTAGGCGGTATTTTAGGAGGCATGGGCATGGGAGGCGGAACACTTCTTATTCCCTTAATAACAATTTTTACAGACATCAAACAAAAAGAGGCTCAGGGTATAAATTTAATAGTGTTTTTACCCATGGCAATAATAGCTTTAATTATTCACTTTAAAAACAAATTAGTACACTTTAAAGCAGGTATTTACATTATTATTACAGGTGTTATTTTTAGTGCACTTGGAGCGTATGTGGCGCTATCATTAAAAAGTCAAAATCTTAAACTTTATTTTGGCATTTTTTTAATAGCACTAAGTATTTTTCAATTTATCAGCATTTTTTGGTTTGACAAAAAAAGTGCAAAACATATAAAAAGCAAAAAACACTAGACAAATTTAAAAAAATATGCCAAAATTATGTATGCTTTTAAAGTTTTTATATTTTATAGCAAATTAAACTGTTTATTTTAAAGGAGAATAAAAATGACAGATAATGAAAAAATTGAAAAAATCAGTTCTTTACTTGGTGGATATAACTGCGGTGGCTGTGGTTACGATACTTGCCTAGATTGTGCAAGAAAAATTGTTGAGGGCGAAGTTAGTGCTGATTCTTGCCTTCCAATTGACAGCGCCAATTTAGATATTATTAATGAAATATTAGCAAATAAGTAATCTTATTAAAATTTATAATAAAAATTTAAAAAATTTTCAAAAAAGTATTAACTAAAAAATTTTAATATGATATAATCAAAAAAAGTTAAGGAGGCTTGTTTATGAGTTTAGTAGGACTTGTTGAATTAAACCCGTACGAACTTAAAACTGCTATTGTTGAACTTGATAACAACCATGGCTTTACTCTTTTGGACCAAACTGTAGATTGTGTTGAAATCACTTCTGACCTTACTACAGATGGTTTAATAAAACAACACAAAACAATGCTGATTGTTGAATATTTAAATTCCTTCAAAGCAGTGTGCAAGGCAAAAAATGTTGAACGTATTTTTGCTTACGCCACCAGTGAGTTTAAGGAGGCAAAAAACCAACGTAGTTTTGTGGAAGAAATTTACAACCTTTCAAATATAAGGTTTGAATTTTTGTCCCCTGAAAGTGAGCTTAGCAATACTTATTCAGCCTCTACTACATCGCTTGATATTCCAAAGGGTTTATTTGTATACATAACAAATACATGTACACATTTAGTTTATTATAATAGAAGGACTATACTTAAAAAAGTTCAATTACCTTTTGGCGCTACTTCTTTGGCAGACGAATTTGTAAACGACAACTTGCCTGCACCTAAATTAGCACAAAAAATTACAAAACGTTTTCAAGAAGTTTTAAAAGAAGAAACTTGGCTTAAAGAAATTGACCCTGAAACACAATTTGTTGGTGCTGGACAAAGTTTTGTAAACTTAGCAAGGCTAACAAAACGCCTTAACAAATACCCTTTTGCAAGGGAACACAATATAAAACTTAACAAAGAAGTTTTTGATAAAACATATGAATTTGTTCAAACACTTGATATTGATAAAACCAAAAAATTAAAAGGCATATCTTCTGATAGGGCCGACGCACTTTTATCTGGTTTAAGTATTATTAATGCACTTTTGTCAATTCATACTGAAACAACATTATCAATTTCAACTAAAACAGCAATTAATGGTTTAGCACTAAATTTGGAACAACAAACTAATTATGAAAAACCTCTTACTGATATTTTAGGTGAATGCTTATTTAAAATAAATTCAAGGTTTAATAACTACAACAAAAATTCTGACAACGTAGTTAACCTTTCATTAAACATATTCAAGCTTTTAAAAATTTTACACCGTATGCCTAAAACATACATTAAAGTTTTGCGTATTGCAGCTGCCATGTATGACTCAGGCAAAAGGATTAACTACGACAACTATTTAAGGTATAGTTTTGATATTATTTTAGATAGTGATATTGTTGGTTGCACTCATCGTGAACAAGTACTTGCTGCATTTGTTGTGGCATGTATGAATCCTGACAATTTTTCTATGCCTGAATGGGTTAAATTTAGTAGCCTATTTTTAGAAGAAGATTTAGACAATGTTCGTAAACTAGCCGCTATGGTTAAACTTGCAACACTTTTAGATAGGTTTGAAAGGAAAAAGGTTTTAGACCTTACTTGCGATATTTTAGGCGACTCAGTTATTTTCAAAACAATATGCGAGCAAGGCGACAATTGTGATTTGGAAATTAAAGAGGCATTAAAAGCAAGGCCTGACTTTAGAAAAATTTTCAACAAACATTTAGACGTATTTTAGTAAAAAAAAAAGGCAGGACTTTTCCTGTCTTTTTTATTATTCATATTGAAAAATAAATTGCTAAGTTTTATAATTAGTTAACTTTAATTTTAAAGAGGAAAATTTATGCCTAAGTTATATTTTAAATATGGTACTATGGGTAGGAGTAAAAGCGCCCAAGCATTAATGACTAAATTTAATTACGAACAAAAAGGCTTTCGCGTTTTACTACTTAAGCCTTCAATTGATACGCGTGATAACACTCAAGGAAAAACAATTATCGCCAGCCGAATTGGGCTTTCAAGCGAAGCTTTAACATTTGACGAAAACGAAAATTTAATTAAGTTTTACTTAAATAAAAATAATGAAAATCAATATAGTGTAGTAATTGTGGACGAAGCGCAATTTTGTTCAACTCACCAAATTGAAGAATTAAAAGAAATTTCTAACCTAGTGCCCGTTTTGTGTTTTGGTTTAAAAACAAATTTTAAAAGTTATTTATTTGAAGGTAGCAAAAGGCTTTTGGAAATTGCGGACTCTATTACCGAAATAAAAAACATATGTAGTTGTGGCAAAAAAGCAATAATTAATGCTCGTTTTATTAATGGCGAAATTGCTTGTGAGGGCGATGAAATTATGATGGGTGGCGATAACGAATATAAAGCACTTTGTTTTAATTGCTGGTCGCATTTATGTAAAAAGAAAAGGCTATCAAAATTAAAAAATATTAAAATTTAATTGGCACAAAAAAATGAGTTTAATTACTAAACTCATTTTTTTTATGTGTCAATTTTTATTCTTGTTCAGGTTTGTCGCCCATAGTTACGTTTTCTTTTCTATCTTTTTTAGGAGCACTTTTTTCACGAGTTGCTACAAAGTAAACAACCACGCCACCAAGTACTGCTAATGAAATACAAATTAGAACAACACCCCAAGCGCTTTCAGAAGATTTGCCTTCGGCTTCATTTCCTTTAACAGAAATATTGTAAACTTTTTCAGCAGTTCTGCCAGCTTCGTCTTTAATTTGAATTTTTAATTCATAATTACCAATAGCTAAAGTAGCATCTTCATCTTCTAAAGTGATAGCACCTGTTTTTGAGTTAAACGCTAAGTCAAATTTTTCGCTACCTTTAGTTAATGTTACTGTAAGGTTTTTACCATATTCTTCAGCAACTGTTTTGAAATTAGTAAAGTTATCATCAAATTCTAAATCATTAATATTAATATTTAATGTATCACCATGCTTGTAGTTTTCTTTTACTGTAATTTTGCTTACATCTAAATCTGGGTTTTGAATATCACCAGCAATTAATGAAACACTACCTTTTAATGCATCATTTAAATCAATAGTTTGAGTGTTACCATTTAGGTCAGTTACTTCATAAGTATAAGTGTAAATACCAATTTGGTTAACTTTTAGACTAAATTTGTTTGTTGATGCGTTATAGCTTAAAATTTCGCTATTGCTTTCAACTGGAGCATTTAAACCTTTAGGGTCAAATGTTACAGTATATTCTTTACCTTCAGTATCTTTAACAAGTAGTCTGTAAGATTTTACATATTGTTGTTTGCCAGAATCAGCAACACTTGTAAATCCAGGAAGAGTAATAGTTTTGTTTGTATCAATTATGCCTGTAGTTGCGTCTTTATCAAATTCAACTTGAAGATCTAAATCATCATTACCTGCAATTGTGAATGTAGGTTTAATTGTATCTTTTGCAGTAATAGTGTATGGTACACTTCTTTGAATTTCAGAGCCGTCATTTTCATAAACTACATATTGAATAACAAAAGTACCAGGTTGACTTGCAACAAAGTAGCAATCATTACCTCTTTTATAAATGTTGTGGTTTGGTGTTTGTGCATCTTCATCACTAACTTCAACTACCATCCATTTTTTATCACCATTTTTAAATACAGGTGAAGGTAGTAAAACTTCTTTATAAACTTCAACTTCAGTTTCAACCTTACCAATATTCATAATAGAAGTTGATGTAGAATTAATGTCAAAATTATAAGTTGTTACTGCAATATTGTTACCAGCATCAACAGCCATAACTTTTACAGTGTATGTTCCGCTAACACTTGCAATAAGCTTAACGCCTGATATAGTTAGTTTATTTTGTACAAAATCGTAATCGTTTCTTTTACCAAAAGTATCAATTGTTTTTCCGTCACAAGTAACTTCAAATTCAACAACAGTTGAAAAGATATCAGTTTCTGTAATTTCAACAACTGGTAGTGTTACTTCATCACCTTGAGTTGCCTCAACAACACCCGGAGTTGTTGTAAATGCAATAGTTGGAGCAGCATTATCGTTTTTTATAACTGTATATGTTACTTCGGTTTCTTGGTTAGCACCATCTGTAACAGTTACAGTAATAGTTGCATCCTGGTCAGGCATTTCAAATGTAACTTTATCGCCAGCTTCATAAACTACGCCTTCGCCAATTGTTTTTGCATTACCATCTTTATCAGAAGTCGGATCGTAGCCATG
>JAZOQJ010000019.1:0-6799 GCA_045655985.1 Clostridia bacterium
CTGCTCGTTCAAAAAACGCTAAAAAGTCAAGCGAAGTAGGTAAAACTTCTTCATCAAGTACTAGAAACTGCAAATAGTATTTTTTGAAGTAATTTCTTAAAATTTAGTTTTTACAACTAAAAAAAGGGTGAAGAAAAATCATTTTCTTCTCTCTTTTTTAATTAAAAAGAGCCATAAATATGGCTCTTTTATTTTTAATAATTAGTATTTAAATACTTTTTAAAATACTCAATTAATTCAGGTGTAATAATATTTGATTTTGACACTTTATTGCCACCTTCATCTGTAGTATAAAGGTCTTCTAACAAGTTGTTAACTTCTTCTACTAACGCATCAACATCATCTTCTTTTTGAGTAAGTTCAATTGCTTTTTGAGCAATTTCTTCAATAACCTCGCCTTCTTTTGTCCAATCAACATTATTATTTCCAATGTTGTTTGTTATAATTTCAGTAATTGTTTTCTGGTTTTCGTCTTCACCAATTGTTCCTGATAAAAGTGGGTTTGTAAGATTCTCATTTTTAGCCAAATCTTCAAGTACTGTTCCAATTATATTAGCAATATCTTGATTTGTGATTAACGCGTCTGTGCCATCGGTGTCACTAGTAATATCTTGTAAAATATTAGTTATATCTTGAATTTCTATTTCCTCAGGATTGATTTGGGTTATATTTGATATTTCTTTTACAGCATCAAACACTTTTATAAACGAATCAACAATGGTTCCCATTATTTCTTCACATTTTGATACTGTGACTTTTTCTTTAAATGTATTAATAATATTTAAAATAGAATCACAAAGTTTTTTATTAATATCATTTTCATTTAGGTTAACATAATCAAAACTTTCTTTTATTGCTTTTTCAATTTCTTGCGCGCCTTTATCAATAAATTCTTCTTGCACATTTTGAGGCATTACTTGAGAAGACGTAACAATATCAACAAGACCGCCAAGTTTAGCAATTAACGATTTTATATTTGTGTTATTATTTAGTTTATTTATAGCATTTTCTAAGCCATCTTCTTCACTAAATAAATTAATAATTTCTTCAATACCTTCATAATTATAAATGCCATTTAAAATACATTCAAATATACTTGTAAACAATTGGCTATTCATTGATTTTAACCTATTAATGCAAGAGTCTATATTAACTTGCGCAGGCAAATAGCCTTCCTCTAATAAATAATTAGGAGTGAATATTTCGTTATATTTTATTTCGCCCATTACCTCTTTATAGGCATTTCTAATTGCATTTTCTTGAATTACAGGCAATAAATCACCAAATAAGCCAGAACTTGATAAGAATGTAGAAAGTTCACTACTTAACGAATGAATATAATCGCCTTTTTCATAAATTTCACTATCTAATGTATTCATATAATCTACAAAAACATCAAAGTCTTTTAATAAATTGTTATGAATGGTTTTATTTTGATTAAAATTTTCCGGTATTATATTATTGTAATTATTATTTATAAACGCAACAAGCAAATTATAATTATTAAATGTTTGAGCAAGGCCTAACACCTTATCCGTTTCTTTATAAATAAATTTTGATACTTCGTGGTTATCGCCAACTTCAACTAAATAGTCAATAGATGTATTAATAATTTCACGTAAAATAAGTGATTGTACTTCAGTTTCAACAGTATTTTCAACCAAATCGTCTGTAGCAAATTTAACTATATCACCAAAGTAGTTATTTAATAGTACTGAAACAATTTTACTATCAAAAGCCTTACCTAAAACTTTACGCGAAGTTGAAATTATATTTGAATAATCTTCTTGCGTAAAAGTTTTTAATGTGTCCCAAGTTGTGTTTAATAAGTCATAATCTACAAGCAGTGTTTCAAGATGCGCATAAACTTCAGTAATATTTACAATTTCTTGTTTTAAGGAAATAGTTTCGCCATTAACAGAAGTCCTTGTAAGACCATCAAATGTAAGTGCGCCAAGTTTATTTAATCCTATTACATTAAACGCCTTACCAATTATTGAGTTTTCATAAATATTTACATACTCTATGTGCTCTGGCTCCAATAAAAGTTCAAATAAACTTACTTTTTCATCCTCGCTATAAAGTACATTATCACTTAAAGATGATGCAAGTTCAGGCGGGGTGTCTTCACTTGTAATTTTGTCCGCTAACGCATTACTTATTTGAATATTACCAATATCCTGAACATAGCTATTTAGCCCCGTTATAGGAATTAACACAACAAAACAAACAATTATTGCACACGCCACACCAATTAAAGCGCCCCAACCTCTTTTAATGTTAGGTTTTTCAGGCATTACTTCGCCATTTTTTATAGGTTTATTAGGTTTGCCTGCATTTTTCCATTCTTTTTTTTGAGTTCTTTCTCTTTTTGTAACTAAAGCGCATACTATTACGTAAATTGGCCACAAAATTAACCTTAATACAAAAAATAGTAATGTAAATACTAAAACATTTATTACCATTAATGGTAGCGACAATAAAAGTTCGCCTAATACCGCACCATTTTCAATGTTGTACATTGATGCAAGTATTGTGCCAATATCACTTAAATAATTTATTTTAGTACCTTCAATTGTAATGTTTAAAAAACCAACATTTATGCTACTTACACCTTTTGTAATTAGCCCTGAAAATATTAAAAGAATTACAAAAATACCAGCTAAAAAACATAGAGATACTAATGATTTTTTTAAGCCTCTTCTTAATCCTCTAATAATATTGGTAACAAAAATTAACAAGACAAGTGATAGTAATACAATAGAAAATATTGTAACAATGTCCATATTTTACCTCTTACAAAATTTTAATAAACAAAACATCAATTTATTTTATCCTAAAAGTATTAAAAAATGCTTGATTTACTTATATTCCATTATCCACAGGAAGATCTTTAAGCCCCTCTTCCATTAGGTGTGGAAATTTAATATATTTACGACATAGTTTAATACTTTTTGAGTTATATAAGCCATCGCAAATTCTTTCATCAATAACAAGTCCAAGTTGAATTACTTTTTTAGGCTCAAATTGTTCTGTTACATCGTTATATACAGCCTTAACTTGTTCTTTACCCATGCCAACAAAAAGACCTATTGTACCAAAGTTGTAAATGTGATGATGAACGTAAGTAGCTGAAATACTTTTCATATTAGTTAAAAAGCAACTTGAGTGAAACGGACTTACTTCAATTAAAGATTTTGGTATCATATCATGCCTATCCATAAACCTTATAATAGACATAGCCATTTTAAGTAAAAATCTAGGTGTTTTTAGTAAAAGACGCGCAGTTTTATCTGTATCATTACTTTTTTCTTCACCCTTATTATTAGCTATTACTTCATGAACTTTTTGCCTTACTTCTTCAAAACTTTCATGACCTGTAAAGTGAAGTTTTACTGTCGTTTCGCCAGCATCCTCTAAAAGCGCTTTTTTAACAGTAAAGCCAATGGTTATATCATTTCGAGCAAATACCCTGCCATCCATAATAAATCTGTTCATTTTAGGGCGCTCAGCATACATCCTCATTAATACACAAATAATAATATCCATGTAAGTAACTTTTATGCCTTCCTGTGCTTTTTTTGCTATAAATTCGTCCATGCCATCGCAATTTTCTTCTAAAAGATTTTGAACCATTGCATCATTCCTTTGAGGCATAATGTACGAGGTCATTAAAATAATAGGGTCAATATTTTTTAATTTTTTGCCGTCCGGCCTTTTTCCAAACATAAGTATTTCTCCATTTTGTAAAAATAATTAATTTCATTTTAACACTTCATTAAAAAAAATGCAAATATATATGATATTTGCACTTATATTAATATAATTTTATATTAGTTTACTACTCTTACATCATTTTGTGTGAAAGTAATTTGGATATTTTCTTGCGCACCGTTTTCGTGTTCTACACAAAAAATAACACTACCACCAACATAACAACTTAAAACAGCATCAGTTAATATATGATTACGAGTTACTAAAAGGTCTATCCAATCACTATTTTGTTCACGCTTATATTTAATGCTAACAATTTTGTCGCCAACAACCATGTTGGTATTTTTCAGTAAGCCATCAGCTGAAATTTCGTGAACCACAACTTCTTCTTTTATTTTAGATAGACCTGTTTTTTCATCTTTTACCGCTTGTGAATTTGCTCTTATAATAGTTAAGCCAACCTTAACAAACGTTCCTTTGGTTTTATTTGCACCATTACAAGTTTTAATAATATTATCAGCAACTGCAGTTGCAACATTAATAGGTATTGCATAGCTTATACCCTCAATGCTTTCATCAACTAGTTTTGCATTTACTATACCTATAAGCTTACCTTTTGCATTAAATAATCCGCCACCACTATTACCTGGATTTACAGGTGCAGAAATTCTAATTTCTCTAGCAGTTTCTTCAGTGGTTTCGTTTATTAAAATATGTTCACTATCGACGCTCACTACCCCTGTAACAGCACTAAGCCCCGCGCCTTTGGGGTTGCCAAGTGCGTAAATTTGCTCGCCAACATAAATATTATTTGAGTCTTCAATAAGGCACTCAGTATAATCGCCACTAAATAAAATGTTTGAATTTGTTGAGTTATTGTCAACTTTTAAAACTGCAATATCATAGCTATCGCTACCGCCTACAAATTTAGCAGAAATACTTGTAGTTGAGCCATCACTAAAATCTTCTTTACCATACACACATATTTTTATATCATTACTAACTGAGTTTGAATATTCACTATCATAAACAACATGGTAGTTTGTTATAATATATGCTTCTTTTTTAGAAGTATCAAGTGTATAAATTACACCAGAGCCCGCACCTTGCGTTTGATGCTCTGTTTGAACCATTTTTCCTTGCAAAACATCATAGGCTGAGGTTGTGTAAGTAAAGGTACTAACAATACTAACAACATTAAATAGTGCATTATTAATGGAGTGTGTTAAATCTGCAAATGATGCTAGAAATTCCGAAAAAGTTGATGTAATTAATCCATCTTCAAAATCTTGCTCCCAAGCGCTTTTTAATTCCTCTATACCAATATTATGTGTTAAAACAAGGTTTGAGTTTGCAATTAAATAGTCTGAAAAAGTTTCCCCAGGTTGTGCCGTTTCTTCCCACTCGTTTTTTAAATCGTCAATAGTGTAATTGACATTAGTGACAATGTTTGATATTTCAAACTTAGAGCCATCAGAGTAATGAACCACATAACCATTTGCACTTTTTACAATGCTTTTAACATAAACAGAATTGCTGCAAGCACTTAATAATGCAACACATGGTAAAATTAATAAAAGTAAAAAAACTTTAAATATATTCTTTTTCATTTTTATCCGTCCTTAAGTAATATATTACATATTTTATTTACCAAATACAAATAAAATAAAAAAAATAAAAGATTAAATTATTTGTTTACATATTGTACAAGCCCATTTTCATAAAGTATTTTAACTTTGTTTGAGTAGGTGTTTTATGACAATTTTTATTGCAATGTTATTAGGGTTTATTCAAGGACTTACAGAATTTTTACCTATTTCGTCTAGCGGGCATTTAGTACTTTTTGAAAAAATTTTTAAATTGCAAAACACTTGCCTTTTATTTGATATAGTTTTGCATGTGGGAACACTTTTGGCGGTTATTATTTGTTTTAGGAAGGAAATAGTTTATCTTGTAAAAAACCCCTTAAGTGAACTTGCTTTAAAATTATACACAGCGACCATTCCAACACTTTTTATTGCTCTTTTATTTAACGACTTTTTTGAAAGCGCATTTAGTGGCAATTTTTTATTTTTAAGTTTTTTTGTAACAGGCATCATTTTAATTATTTCGGAAATTGTAAGCCATAAAAGTTATCAATATAAATCAATGAATTATAAAAAAGCATTTATTGTTGGCGTTTTTCAGGGGCTTGCACTCATCCCAGGAATTTCAAGAAGTGGTACAACTATTTCTGCGTGCATGGTGCAAGGTATTAAACGAGATGAAAGTGCCAGGTTTTCATTTTTAATGTCAGTACCAATTATTTTATCAAGCGCGTGTTATGAATGTTTAAAGTTACCTTCCTCTACAATTTCTATATCATTTGAATGCTTTATTGTAGGATTTATTGTTGCTTTTTTAATTGGCATAGTTTCAATTAAATTTATGCTTAAAATAATAAAAAAGGCAAAGTACTATTTTTTTAGCATTTACCTTTTTATAATATCGTTATTTTTATTTTTCAATGAATTTGTTTTTCATTGGGTTTAAAATTATTTTTTAACAGTTTTTAAGTAAACCAGTAGAACTGAAATATCTGCAGGTGACACACCTGAAATTCGGCTAGCTTGCCCCACAGATAAAGGTTTAATTTCATCAAGCTTTTGTTGAGCCTCAAGCCTTAAACCTTTAATTTTTGAATAATCTATATCGCTAGTAAGAATTATATCTTCAAGTTTTTTCGCATCTTTAATTTGCGCCATTTGTCTTGTTATATATCCTTGAAATTTAGTCTCAATATCAAGTTCTCTTAAAGCATTTTCGCCAATTCCTTTAAAAATACCAAGACGCTTTTTAAGTTCAATTGCACTAACACTACTACGCTTTAACAAAGCCTCAAGTTTAACACCTGTCAAAAGTTTTGCTTCGCCAATTTCTTCTAAATAATCATTAACTTGTTTAGGACTAATATTAATTGAAAGTTCTTTCCTAGCCTTTTGAAGTTGCTTTAATTTTGAAGTAAAAATTTTGTACCTTTCATCACTTACAAGACCAACATCTCGTCCAATTTGGGTAAGCCTTAAGTCAGCATTATCCTGCCTTA
>JAZOQJ010000020.1:0-2038 GCA_045655985.1 Clostridia bacterium
AAGGTATTGACAAACCTTTTGAAAAGTGATATAATTAAATTACAAAAGATGAAGAAAGAAGGAATTAAAAATGAAAATGTATTTATTAGACCCATCAAAAAAAAGAGAATTTAAAGAGGTATCACTTGAAGAATTAAACGAGGCAAAAGCCCAAGTAGAAAAAGACAATATGAAAAATCACTGCGGATGGGGCTTTGAAGAAATAATACTTTTTGAAATAAAAGACGGCAACCTTTATTTCAAAGTTGAAGAATACGAATGTTAGTTCGTGTTTTTGTTTGATTTAAAAAACGAACAGATGTTTGTCTCCTAAAATAAAATAAGAGACAGTGCGGAAATGCGTTGTCTCCTAAAATTGGCGGCTCGCGGGTGGGCGTCGCGAGCCGTTTTAGCGAACGAATGTTTGCTTTACACTTTTTTGGCGAAAAGTGTAAACCAGCAAGTCGGGTCATTTTGCCCAAAACTGCGACACACCCGGCGGCGTTGTAGATCTGATGACACACCAGGTGGCGTTGTGGGTTTTGTGATACGCCTGGCGGCGTTGTAGATTTTAGGAGACAAGGCGAACAGATGTATGTATCTTAATTAAGGGGGGCAAAACACGAACATTTGTTTGCGTTAATGTGATGACACACCCGGCGGCGTTGAAAGTGAAATTTGTTAAAAAATTTTTCAAAAAATGCTTGACTTTTAGTTCATAATTTGATATAATTAAATTACAAAAGATGAAGGAAGTGATGACAATGAGAATTTTAATTGGTGCTATAATTACTATTAGTCCTTTAATTATTGGTCTAATAAGTGCAATAATTTTAATAAAAAAAGATTAAAAAAGTATTGACAAAAGCAAGATAATTTGATATAATTAATATAGATAAATGAAAGAAAGAGAGAGATTTGAAAATGAAAAAAATTGATAAAAGAAAAAAATATATTATGGTATTAGACACTGAGGCTTGTCCTATAAACAATAAAGCGGAAAGAGTTATGGCTAACAATATGCTAGTGTATGATGTAGGTTATACATTAGTTGATAAAAAAGGAAATGTTTATAAAACAGGTTCATATATAGTAAGTGAGATATTTTTTGGAGAGTTCTATGATAAATTAAAAAGTTCATATTATGCTAATAAAATTCCTAACTATATGGAAGATATAGCAAATGGTTCAAGAAAAGTTAAAACTTGGAACGAAATATCTTACATATTAAAAGAAACTATAAAAGAATACAATGTTACGGCAATTGCCGCTCATAATGCAAGTTTTGACTTTTGGGCAATTAAAAATACTCAAAAATGGTTAAATGAAAAATATAGTTTTCTACCTTTTATAGAATGGTTCGATACTTTAAAAATGGCAAGGTCAGTTATAGGTACAATGCCTACATATAAAAGATTTTGTGAAAACAATGGTTATCTTACAAAAAATGGTGCTTTAAGATTTACTGCTGAAATTGTTTATAGATTTATTTCTAAAGATAACGAGTTCGTAGAAAGTCATACTGGACTTGAAGATACATTGATAGAAAAAGAAATACTTGCTTACTGCTATAAACAACATAAAAAAATGGATAAGTTGCTATTCTCATAATAGCAACTTACACCAAAAAAGAAGGTGCGGAAATATGAAACATTTGTTCTATAAAATCAGGTGCAAGTTAATTGACCTGAATAATAAAAAAATTGATACTAAAATGGATAACTATTATTTTTTAAAAGATTTATGTGCATCTAATGGAGTTTTAGACCTTAACAAGTATTCAAGACTGCTAAAAATGATAAAAAGAAAATACAAATAGTTTGTATTTTTTTTGTAAAAAGTATTGACAAGTACCGTTTTTTGTGGTATAATAGAAGTAAACGGCCGTCATCAGGCCGAAATATTATACCACATCCTCCTAGGGTTTGTCAAGAGAAAAAGTAAAAATTTTTTAAAAAAATTTTTATCCTAATACTTGCATTTTATTTAATTTTTTGATATAATAATATTATAAATAAGAAAGAAAGGAAAGAAAACACAAAATAAAAAAATAAAAAAT
>JAZOQJ010000021.1:0-2172 GCA_045655985.1 Clostridia bacterium
CTCTTACTTTTTATTAATTTATCCTATTTGGCTTTGTGTTGCCACATCTTTAAATTTCGCGTTATGGATATTAAATTAAATATAAAAAGGTTAGCGTTTATTGCTCTTCCCATAGGGATTTAAATAAAACAAGTTCTAAAACTCGACTTTTATTAAGTCGAGTTTTCTTTCGCCCACGCAAACTGCTTGATAAAATATTTTATATATGCTACAATAATGTTGCTACACAATTTAATTGTCGAAACAGCATACGTTTGGTAAAAGCGTAGGCTTTGCTCGTCATATTTGTTTCGATGTGAATTGTGTAGCAACAATGGGCGAAACTGCGTTTTTCGGTGCGTGGTTTCGGCTACGCACTTTTTTATTTAATTTTATTTTTAGGAGGTTGTTATGTTTGAAAATATTGGAGAGAAAATTAAGGGTCTTGCTAGAATATCCACAATTCTGGGATGTGTTCTTTCATTTGTAGGTGCAAATTTCTGTTGGACAAGCGACATCGTTTTTGTTGGTTTTGTAGTTTTAATTGTTGGGTGTCTTTTTTCTTGGATTGGCTCATTTGTTTTATATGGTTTCGGTGAATTAATAACACAAACAACAAATATTGCAAGAGGAAATCAAAGAATGCAAATGTTGACAGTTTATAATGATTCAAGCAAATCATCTGAAATAACAAAAGAAACCATTGATGATATAAAAGACGAAATTGTTGAAGACTACGAATACGATAAACACGGTTATGTCGACAAATTAGACAAGATAAACACTCCAAACAAAGACGAGTGTCCTTGTTGCTTTAACAAAATTAATGTTAATGATAAAGAATGTTCTTATTGTGGTTATAAACTAAAATAATTTGCAAGTGTAGCACACTATACTTAATAAAATTAAGTCGTGTGTTTTGCAAATCAAAAAGTAAAGAGTAGCAACATTTTGCTATTCTTTTATAATGTTTTAAAAATCCCTAAGAGAAGAGCGGTTTTACTAACTTTTTTTATTCACATTTTATGTTAATATGTGGATAAGTGAACTGCTTTTGCCATTTTATTTTAAGTATTTTATTGATTAAAAAACTACTTTCAAAAAAGTAGTTTTTTTTACTATTTTACCATAATTTTTTTAACTACAAAACAGCATTCGCCACCTGGGGTATCGAAGCATGCTCTATCGCCAACTTTTTTGCCTAGTAGTGCTTTTCCAACAGGGCTCTCGTTTGAAATAATGCCATTAATAGGGTCACTTTCAGCGGCACCCATAATTTTGTATGTCACGTTTTCATCAAAGTCTTCATCATAAACTTCAACAGTGCAACCTACGCTGATAACTTTTGTGTTAATATCTTTTTCTTCAATAATTTTAGCGTTTTTAATTCTATCTTCAAACTCTAAAATTTTTTGTTCAAGTTGACTTTCTTTATTTTTTGCTGCATCATACTCGCTATTTTCACTTAAATCACCAAAAGATTTAGCTTCGCCTATCATACGACTAACTTCCATTCTTTCAGTAGTTTTCATATATTCTAATTCTTCTTTTAATTTTTTTAAGCCCTCGGCTGTAATATAATATTCATTTGCCATTTTTATCATCCTCTCTTTTTTCATTTTTCCCAGGTAGCACCTGGAGGCCATATACACAACTGCAATTTTTCAGCTATGTTTACGCCCTTACTTAATTTCTTTGCTCTTCTTTCTTTTTCCGCTAGGTAGCACCTGGAGGCCATATACATAACTGCATTTTTCAGCTATGCTGATTACCTTACTTAATTTCTTTGCTTTTCTTTCTGTTTCCGCTAGGTAGCACCTGGAGGCCATATACACAACTGCATTTTTAAGTTATGTTTACTACCATACTTTATAGGTAGCACCTAAAGGTCATAATATATTTATTCGCTTACAAGTTCAATTGTTAAGCATTTAAAATTTATAGTATCTACAAAATCATCTTTTGTAAACCTTGCCACATTAAATTCAAATAAATGATTTTTATGCTTACTTAAAATTATTGGCGTTTCAATTTTAAATTGTTCGCAAATTTTAAGCATATAATTATATAAATTTTCTTGGTCAAAAAAACCATCAAATTCAAATAATTCATTATTTATTAATTTTGATTTTTCATCAACAATTTTTGCTAGTAGTTTAAACATATTTTTTTCTCGTCCAACATATTTTGATA
>JAZOQJ010000022.1:0-22646 GCA_045655985.1 Clostridia bacterium
AATGGCAGGGATATTTAGACGAAATGATGGATAGGTATCCTGAAATGCGTGAGCATTTTGACCCTACAACAATAACAAGCGCATTTAAAAAGAGTATTGATGAGGTTTTGTCAAAAAATGAGGATGAAATTTCTAAAAATGAAGGCGTAGGCATAAGAAACTTGATTTCTAAAATGAATGGCGTATCTAGGGTGGATGTTCAAAAAAATTACACTTTAAAAGAGGCACAAAAACATATAAAAAGAAAGCCAAGGCCAAGCAATTCGGCTGTTCAAAAAAAGTTGGTGCAAGATAGTTTAGAGCAGGAAAAAAGCAGGGTTAAATCGCTTCAAATTGGCGCGAATATAAATAAAGGGCAAGGATATAATTCGCTGGCGGAGCAGTTTTTAAACGAGGAAATTACTCAAGGGCTTGAGGATACAGCATATTCAAAATCTATTTTAAAGAAGAAAAAAGATACTGGTTTTGACCTTAAAGAAGCGCTTACCCCAACCGAGGATTTAATGGATATTATGAAAGCGTTTAATATAGAAGATGATTAAATTTTAAAAAATAGTTATTTTGCTTTACTTTTTTGATTTATTAGGATATAATGTGGTTGTTTTTTAAACAATTTGATAGTTTTAAAAAAAAATTAGGAGAAAAATTATGAGTTTTGAAAAAGTTCAAAAAATTATTTGCAATCAATTAGGCAAATCTGCAGATAAAGTTACAAGAGAAACAAAAATTGTTGAAGACTTAGGTGCTGATAGTTTAGAAGTTGTTGAACTTCTTATGGCGCTTGAAGATGAATATGGTGTATCTCTTCCAGATGAAGTTGCAATGAAACTTGAAACAGTTGGCGATATTTGTGATTATATTGATAACAATATTAATAAATAAAAAAAATTGGCGGGCGTGTAGCTCGCTTTTTTTTTGTGAAAAATATATTAAATTTTTGTAATAAAATGTCGAATAATTGCGTATGTTTTATTATGAAAATTAGAAGCAGTGTTATTGAAAAAAGATGTATTGAAGAAGCTGAGTTTTTACTTGCAAAAAAATGCTCTATTAGGGAGTGTGCAAAATACTTTTCTTTATCAAAAAGTAGCGTGCATTTGGATGTGTCAAAAAGACTAAAAGATATAGATTTTTTACTATATCAAAAAGTTAAAATTTTACTAAAAGAAAACTTTGAAAATAAACATATTAAAGGAGGTAAAGTGACTAAAAATAAATATTTAAAAATTAAACAAAAATAATTTTTTTTTAACATACGCCATTATAAGTGTTTTACTTGGAGTGGCGCTGTTTTTAATTGTGAAATTTAAAATTGATTTTTAGTAATTTTTACAATGATTAAAAACTCAAAAAACAATGCTATTTTTTGAGTTGTAAAAATTTGTATTTAATAAATAAAATTTATTAATTTTTATTGCTTTTATTTTTTGTTTTTTATTTTATACTATGTTATAATAATTGTGTAATTATATATTAATAAATTATTTGTTTTAACGCATAATAACCAAAAGAGGAATTTGAGTATGAAAATTAAAAATCTGTTAGCTATAATTTTAGTATTGCTCGCGACTTGTGTAAGTCTTGTTTTTACAGGTTGTCGTGGGGTTTACGATGATGTAAAAATTTCCGTATCAGCTCAAGACGTTGATTTGGAAAATGGCATCACTCTAACTTATGATTTTGACGAAACTTTAAATACATATGAAGTTAGTGGTCCTCAACAATTTATGGTTGAAGTCAGTGGGCTTCAAGGCGATATGCCTTCAAGTATTAGTTATGCGCAAACAAACAATAATTTATTAAGTTTAGATATTACAAAAACCGAATATGGAAAATACTCCGTAACGCTAATTCCTTTTGTTGATGCGCAAGGAAATATTGTTCAAGGCGGTAGAACCAAAATAACTTTTATGTCGGATGCTGGAAATAAAAAAGCATCGGTAGACGTAAATATTGAAATTCCTTTAAAGAGAATTGAACAATCTCAAAATACAGCGGACCTTTATGTGCAAAAGGGAAAAGAAATAAGTTTGACTTCAGCGGCGTTTATTTCTTACATTCCTCAAAACACTACATATAAAAATATTGAATGGGCACTTGTAAATGCTACTGATAGTAATTTTGTAACGCTAGAGACAAAAAACAATGTGCAAACACTTTATGTGTCTCCTGAGTTTAAAAGATCTAGCATTGAACTTAATGCGATGTCCGAAACAGGTGTAAGTGAAAATATAACATTGTCAGTATTGCCGGGTGAAACAAATAATGATATCAATATTTCTTCGTCTTTAAATGGTGAGGCTTTAAACCATGTAACATTATACAGCACCCCAGCAGGTAGTTCAAAAACAATGTTTGTTCAGGTTAACACAGCATATGCCTACACTTTATCATATCAATCAACAAACGCCAATGTTGTTCGTGTTATTGATTTAACAATGGGTGGCCATGATTTCAATTCGTTCTCGCTTGAGTATAATCAAGAGGGGTCTGCTGAAATAATAATTTATATTACTTTCGCGCAATTTAAAGATTTTGTAATTACTAAAAAAATAAATGTAGAATGCGTTTTACTTCCGTCTCAAATAGAAGTTTTGCAAGATGGTAACCTTATTCACCAAAACAACGAATATGTTATTTATGACAATTATAACAAGGGTCAGGGCACAGAAATTAAAGTTGGTGTTGGAAACACGAACATAAATAGCTTAAATAGAAGGTTTGTGGTTTTGCTAAAAGCACAAGAAAAATTGCAAAACGTAATTGATGTAGTTGGTACAAGTTCATACATTGATGCATCTACACTTCTAAATCAGGGCGAAACACTTGAGTCTTTAGCTAAAAGATTAACTGTTCAAGATATTGATAATAAAATTTTAATAAATGGTTCTAGTTTTTATTTAAGAGCACTTGATATAAATAAAAATATAGAAATGTTAATTGTTCCTTATGCTTATATTGAAGCAGGTGGAGAAGTTTTACAAGAATGCGAATTTTTTGAGGTTTCATTTAAAACTTCAATTGGTGCAGATGGTGTAAAAGTAAATGGCGTTGATGCTTTAGAAGATAATATTTATTACTTACCACAAAATACTACTGCCGATTTGTTGTTTACTCTTCAAGCGGTAAGGAACGGTTTAAGTGTTACTCCACTTACAAAAACTGCAAAACTAAGTTTTGAAAACAACGAGGACTACGCGGAATATTTAGAAATAATTAATTATGAATACGAAAATTCAAATATTCAAAAAATCACTATTAAGGGCTTAAAAGTAACATCTAAGCCGATGGCGGTAAGGGTACTGCTTGATAATGGCGTGTTGTCAAGTAAATTTTATATTTGTGTTTATAATGAACTAAAATTGCAAGATGTAAAAATAAAAACAGATAGTACATTAAATACAAATAGTAGTTTAGGTGATATAAATTACAAAGATGGCTCATTATATAAAGTTGATATAGCGCAGTATGGCGCAATTCAATTAGAATTTGAAAACATAAATAATTTCACAGTAAATAATATTAACTTCGAAGTTAAAAACTCTTTAAATGAAACAACTAATAAAGAAATTAAAATTAACAATAATGTTTTAACTGCGTTATACCCAATTAAAAACGCGGTTGTAATTGTAAATTTTTCAACACTTGTAAATGCTGGGGTTGGTAGGGTTCAAACTGTAGAGGTTTCAAAATCATTTATTATAAATGTATTTAGGTCTGTAGAAAATTTAACAATTGAAAAACAAAATGCTTTAGGTGAATACGAAAGGGTAAATTATTTTACGCTTTATTATATGGATTCGCCAACAATCAACTCAAACCTATACAATGTTATGGATTATTATTCAAGGGAAATCTATAAATTGTCTACAGGGGCAGTAAGGGTTAATTTTGAAAACGAAAGTAATTTAGATAATTTTGGCACATTGCAATACAAGTGGTCCGTAAGTAATTTAATTAATTATAAAAACGGCGAAACTCTTGTGATGAAAAATGCTTTTACTAAAGAATGTGAACTTACAACTTATCGTAACTCTTTAGGAAGTGGTAATGATAACGAAGTAAGGCTTACCTGCACAATTACTCAATACAATAAAGTTTATAGTGTAAGCTGTGTCGTTGTGTTGAAAGATTTGGAGAGTACTACTAATTTAAACATCCAAAACAAAGAAGTTTATTTGGAAAAAGATAATGAAAATTTAACCAGCGCAGAGGTTTCGTATAAACTATATAAAAACACTGCAACAAATAAATATTTAGATTGGGTTTTAATTTCTGGTAATGAGTGCGTTCAAATTAATCAAAATATAAATACAAATTATTTAACATTTAATGCTAAAGTTGGTGGAACGGCAACTTATATCGTGTTTGCAACTGATTCAACTAGTAAAAAAGCAACAACTTTAGAAAAAGCCCAAGAAATTTTTAAAACCGACTTAGAATCTTTAAAACAAAATATTCTAGATATGACTGCTGAGGAAATTGAAGAGTATTTAAAAACAAATGACTTAGTACTAGACGGTTTAATTTACAACATTGTAAAAGTTAAGGTGGCGGATGGTTTAACCCGTGATACTGCTTACGAAATATCAAATGTTGCTGATTTTGATAAAATAACTGTCAACGGCAATGGTAAATGGTATGTTTTAACTCAAGACATTGATTTATTAAATTTTGATGCTCTTAATACATTTAGTGGTGGATTAAGCGGTAAATATAACGGCAGGACTTCAACCTTAACCATAAAACAAACTTTAAGTAGTAAAAATTACTATGGCTTGTTTGAAGATACACAAGACGCGGTTATTGAAAACCTTAATATAAATTATGAAATTTTCGGCGAAAAAACAATTAATTCAAACTTATATATAGGTGCTGTAACAGGAAAGGCTCAGCAATCACAAGAAAACGCATTTAAAAACATTAAAATTAATTTAAATGGCGAAATTACTTTAACATTTAATGGAAAAAGTACTGCATTTATTGGTGGTGCAGTTGGCTTTAATGAGTATTATAAAAATGAAAACTCATGCCTTTTAAATGTAAGTGTTAATAATAATTTAATTGTTAAAACAAACGGCTCTTACACGGTTACTGAAACCTTTAACGAATATGTTGATGATGGTCAAGGTGGCACTGTTTTAGAGCAAAGGGAAGTAACTTATTATAGTTCATTATTTATAGGCGGTGTAGTTGGTGTAAATAATGCTGGTAGAATTTTAGGTACTTACTCAAATTTAACTAAACCTCAAAACTATACATACTCAACCGGTTTTATTTCAGTACAAAATATCGAAACAGATAAAAATTTTGCCGATAACAATATGGCAGTAGGTGGTGTAGTAGGTAAAAATGCAAGACCAAATAATGCTTACTATACATTAACAGAAATTAGTGGCTATTATTGCGATACACAAATTACCACAAACTTATCTAATGTTGGTGGTATTGTTGGTTTAAATGTTGGTACTATTAATGATTGCTTGTTTGGTGGCTTAATTGAAGGTAAAAATAATGTTGGTGGTATTGCTGGTCTTGCCGAATTGTCGCTTGGTGCAATGTATTATGAACATTTAACTATTTCTTACTGTGTTGTTGAAATTGCTAAAAACAATAAAGGTGTTACACAAGTTATTAGCGGGCAAAGCAATGTTGGTGGCTTTATTGGTAAAATAGGCGACTTATTTATTAATGAAGAAGCTTATGAGTTTGATGGCGTAAGTGACAGATTTGAAAGCCTACAAAATGTGGGTTATAATATTTTAGCTTCATATGTAAAAGCTTATTCTAATAGCCTTATCATTTCAGGCACAAATAATGTTGCAGGCTTTGTTGGTTATGCTTTAAATAATAAAATTATTAACTTAAAAACACCTAATGGCGAAGATAAAACAGTTATTCCAACTACTATTGTTAATGTTTCTTCGGCAAGTGTGGTTGTAAAAGAAAATGGTAATGATGTTACAGCCTTTAATAATGGAACGCTAGATGTATTTGATTCTTACAATAATACAAATGGCGCTAACTTGCAATACAACAATGTTGGCGTAACTGGCACAACTGATTTAATCAATCCAAATTATGTGTTAAAGGACGTTACAAATTACTCAGATGATGTTGTATTAAATTACAATGGTTATATTTTAGGCCAGCCTTCGCCTAAAGAAATTACTTGCGAGTTTGATAGTGTAAATAATAAAGGCTTTATAAGTGAAAAAGTTGAAGGCTTAAACGTTGTTAAAGTTTATTTCCCTAAATCAAGTTTGGGTGAATTTATTAACTTAAACGAACTATTTACAATTACAAATGGCGTAGGTGGCGACGAAATTGCCTTTAGTAGTTTAATATTTACATCAAATAATCCAAGTGCATGTAAGGTGATTGCAAATTCTTTATATTTAACTTCTGAATGTGAAATTACGCTTACTATCGAATCAAAATATTCAAGCGTTAGCAGTAATGTTACAATTTTATTTATATACAACTTAAATAGGTATGAAATTACTAACACGACTGCAAATGTTGTAGAAACTTATATTGATGGCGCTTCGCGTGAAGTTACTAGCATTAAATTTAAAAATGGCAACAATTTAGTTTTATTTGAGCAAATTGACGAAAGTGTTAAAGCTTCAAATAATTTTAAAATTGAAGTAACCATTTTAAATGGAGCAAGTTCTACTACTTTATTTATAAATGGTAGTGAAATTGAAACAGCTGCGCAACTTATTCAAAAAACTGCGTCATATATATTTAATATTTTAACCGATATTAATACTCAAGAAGTGATTTTAAAATACAGGGCAATTTATGTACACAACGATAAACAATTAGAAATATCTCCTATGGAGTATTTGCAACTATTAGTGTACACAGGTGCTAAAAATGTTAGCGTTGTTGATGCTGATGAAATTTATATCAATGCATCTTCTACAGGCGTATTAAATGTTGATGTTGTAACTGATAATCCTAATCAGCAACTAATGGTTTCAGCAAATTTTGAAAATGGCGCAATGCTTACATTTGATGGCGACGTTAGTTTAGGCTTTACCTCTTATGGTGGTAATAATGGAAGTACGGTTTTAAAAGGTGTAGTTGATGGAAAACTTATAGATATCTTATCCATAAATTATACATCAATAAGAACAACTAATGGTGTTAGATTTATTTATACACTTAGTCCACTTATTGGCGAAAAATATTTAAACATTTATTTAAATTTTGAAGCAGATGATTATTTTGACAGAGCACTAGTTGTTTTAGAGCCTGTTGAAGTTACAAATATTTCGCTTAAAAATTACACAAGTTTCCAAAATTCAAATTTTGAAGGCACTAGTTATGAGTTTAATATGAGCGAACCTGAGTCAAATGAAATTGAACCTGGTAAATTCGCTTTAATGGCTATTGACATTTATCCTGAAAATTCAATTTTTGATGAGATTCAAATTGAATATGAAGTACAAAATGCGTCTATTTCATTGATGCAATTAGTAATGTATAAAAGTGATGGATCTAAAAGTGATGAACCTCAAAGCATATCTTATAACACAACTTATAAATTAGTTCGTCCTACAGCTATTCCTTTGGAAAATGGTAAGGGACTAAAACTTAATAATGTGTCTTTAATTGATGAAAATGGCGACTTAGGTTTTGATGGTAAATATTATGTTGGTATTTTATGTAATACTTCCGCTAAAGAAGACCAAAAAGTAAAAATTTCTGTTAAAACAATTAGGTATGGCGAAAATAATCAAATAGAACATGAAAAATTAGCAACTAAGGAATTAGTTGTTAAAGCGCAAACTTCTATTGATTTAGCGGTAAGGGGCGAAAACGTTACAACAACTATTAATGGCACAGAATTTGTTTGTGCGCCTGTTGGAACAACTCTTAATATTGACGTTAATATTAAAAATTCAACAACAAAGCCAAATTTAACAATTGGTTATATTGATACATTTGGCGCTTATAAAAACTTAGGCGAAGCATTTAAACCAATTTTAAATACTACAGATAATTCAATATACATTAATTACTTGTCTGATGTAAACAAAAGGTTTTATGTAACAGCAAGCGTTGTTGAAAATATTAATGGCACTTATAAAGAATATGTTAAAACAATTTACTTTGTAACGGTTGAATATACTGTAAACACTGTTTATATTGATGAATTTGACATAAATCAAGACGGCGCTATGGCTCAAGGCGAAATTAAAATTTTACAAGGCGCAAAATATGACCTATATGCTAAAGTTAAGGCAAATAGGGGTGAACTTAACGAAACAAACTATCAATATAATCAAGCAGTTTTAAAACATAGGTCTTTAACTGAACTATATAATCTTGGAGTTATTTCAAATGACCAAGAGCAAGAATTAAGGGCGCTTGAAAGAATACTAAATGCCATGAAAGAAAGGTATGACGAAATTTCAAATTCAATATACGATTTTGAAAGGGAAATTTCAAATACTCAAACTATTGTTCCAGGTGGTTATACAATTTGGGAAGCGACAGGGGCCAAGGGGAAAGAAAATATTTTATCAAACAAAGATATTGGTAATATTAAATTCTCTTCTCAAGTAATTGATGGCGTAAATATATATACTTATACAGGCACTCAAACAGGTACTCAAGTTAAATTAAATTTAACTGTACAATATGGCATATTAAATGGTAAACCTTCTGTGTTTATGACAAACGCAAGTGGTCAAAATACATTTGTGGGCGAGGTAACAGTAATTTCATCAAATACCTTACAAACACCAACGCCCGTATTTACTAAAGAAGATTTTTATAACATGTCAAACGACCCTGATAAACATTATATACTTATGAATGATTTAGACTTAACTCAGGGCTTTACCTCAATTTTAGGTAACTTTAAATCGTTTGATGGAAATGGACATACTATTTATATTACAAATATTAGTCCTTTAAAAGATCAAACAAACATTGGTGTGTTTAGCGAAATACAAGAAAACTGCGTAATTAAAAACTTAATTATAATGTATAAAAATAGTGACGAACAATCTTATACCATGAAGGTTGATTTAAGCCACATAACATCTTCAATAAACTTTGGCTTATTTGCAGGTGTAAACGATGGTGTTATTAATAACTGTATGGTTGTGCCATATGTTAACAATAATAAAACACAAATGGTTGTAGTTGATATTAAAACTTATTCAAATACACAACTAAATTTAGGTGGTTTTGTCGCTGAAAATAATGGTAAAATTTTATACTCAAATATTTCTAATAAAATTGTAAGTTATAATGATGCTCAAGAAAACTACTTGGTGGTAGTAAATGCAAATGGCGCTACTGAAGTTATTTCAAAAACAAGTTATAATGAAGAAAAGCATACACTTTTAACTAATTTTGCTCATGGTGGCATGTTTACATCTAAAACACTTAAAGTTGAAAATAATGATACTATTGACCCAGCATTTACATTTGTGTCTCAAGGCATAATGGCGGGCTTTACTAGTGTAAATACAGGTAACATTGTTTCTTCTTACGCTAAAAATATTGGTGTGTATAATTTGTCACTTTCAAACGGTAGTGCAAAAACAGCAGGTTTTATTGCTGAAAATTCGGGCTCAGTTCATGAAAGCTATGTAGGAGGTTTTATTGATGACGAACAAAAACTGATTTCTCAAAACGATTTATACGCATCAATCACTACTCAAAATGGCGTAAGTTGTAATTTATATAAATATCCTTTTGTGTATTCAAAAACAAACATTGGTGGCTTTGTATTTGAAAATAACAACAATGGCATAATTGATAATTCTTATGCAAGTATAAATTTATTTACAAATGCTCGTTCTGGTGGTTTTGTTTATAATAATGCAGGAAGCATTTTGAATACATTTACAAATTCAGTTAATACTGAAAAGGAAAATTCTAGTGCACACAACTACTTTACAGGTACAAATAATTTATCTATTATAAATAATATGGGCTCTATTGAATTTTCTTACTTCATTTCTTCTAAAAACATTATTATAGATGGCGATGAATATAAAGACCCAGCAATTCAAATATTTAACAGCACACAAGGCGCGTTTGGTAACTTTGACTTTGCTGAGGAGTCAGTTGATAGTGTTTGGCAATGGATTAATTCAGGCTTTACTACAGGTGAGGGCATTAACACTGAGCTACTTGGTAGGCCGGTATTAAAATCTACTTTATACTTTACAAGCCCTCAAAGAGAACTTACTAAATTTGATTATTTACAAGATACCATTACTACCTACTATTTTGAGGAAAAAACTATAGGTAAATTTGAAAATAAAAACCCTATATTAGTATCAAATGCTGAAGAATTTATGGATGCTATTTTTGAAAAAGGTAGCACAAATATTCCTAATCAATTTTCACAGGATATTACAATTGCGGTAGGTTTAGATGAAAATGAAACTATAAAATCTTATGCCGATAGCGTAGAAACACTTTCAACAAAATACTATACAGGTTTTATTAGATTAATTAATGATTTTGATTTAGACTTAGAATTAAGTGAGATTACTGACCCACTTTATACGCAAAAAAGAGCAATGCTATCTCAAATTATCTTTGCAGGCGTACTAGATGGCTGTTATCATACAATAACAGGTCTAACATTAACATCATCAAATAGCAATACAAATTTATCAAATCACTCATTTGGTATGTTTGCCCAAATTGGTGTTTCTAAAAATGTTGGCATAAAAGATAATGAGGGCAACGATGTATACAAAGTAAATAATAAAATTACTCCGCCAACTACTATTGTAAAAAACTTATCATTACAAATTGTTTCAAACGAAAATAATGTTGAGGTTGGTAACTCAAAATCACGTTCTGTGGGTACACTAGCAGGCGAAGCTGTAAATGCAACACTTGTAAACATTCATGTACATAGTGAAGATAGTGTAACCATAATAGGTAAAAACTATGTTGGTGGCTTAGTTGGTCGTATTTCTGAAGCAAGCCGTGCCAATAACATTACTATTGAAAACATAAGCATAAGTGCACAATACATTAATAAACCTGCAAATAGCGCAAGTGGTTACGATTATTCAAATTGGCTTTTAACTGAAGAAGAGGGGCAGGAAAATCGAACTTCTTATGTAAGTAAATATATATTTGAAGTAAATGATCCAAGCGTCCCTAAAAATATTGACCGAAAAATAAATAAAGCTTTTATTGAACAAAATGTATCATACGCAGGTGGCGCTTTTGGTGTTGTTGATTTAGAAGCACCATCAAGTATAAGTGCAAGCACTGATGTTAATAGTAACATTAAAAATATTAAAGTTTTAGGTAATACTAAAATATCTGCTGAGTATGCGGGTGGTGTTATAGGTTTTAGTGCTGAAAATAATTTGATAGTACAACTTGTGTTCGAAGTAAATACAACTTCAAACTCTCAAAATATTGCAGGTTTCTATACAAGCGGTGGCTTGATAGCTGAAAACCACGGTATAATTGAAAAATCTTACATTGAAGCAAATAAAACAGTAGCACTTCAAATTGATAATGGAGTGGGTTCATACCCTACAACATTATTTGATGCCTATGTTATAAATAAAAAGGCGTCAAAATCACGTTTTGTTGGTGGTATTGCGGGTATTAACTATGGGGCAATTCAAACATCTTACTCAAAAGTACCAGTTATTAACACTTCAGCAAAATATGTTGGTGGCATAGTTGGTGTAAATGTTTTAACTGCATATGCAGGTGAAAACTTAGGTAAAAGCAAAACTTCTGCAAAACTTGACCAAATTTACGCAACGCAAAATGTTTTAGGTTCAACTGAAGGCTTTACAGGCGGTATTATTGGTAGGTATATTATTATTAATAATACAGATAATAATACAGATTCACAAGTATCTTCAGATAATATTTCCAACATTGTGGCGCTAAATAACTTTAAAGTTACAACTTCAAATGTTGGTGCGGTTTATGGTGAAATTAGTGTAACTGGTAATACCCCAATCACTATTGGTGAAAATGTATTTTATAATAGTTTGAAAAACAATAATACAAATGAAAAATTAGAAATAGTTAAACAAAGGCCAAACAGCGTAGAATGTATTTCTAATAATGAAAGTGCTGCTATACCTTCTGGTAAAGATTTAATAGATATTGTTAAATCAAACGAAGCAATTAAAGTTAACGTTATATTTAAAGGCTTTTTAGTTAATGATTGGGACAAGGAAAACTTCTTATATCCACGTTTAGTTATGAATGCGCGTTCAGTTTATGAAGAAATTAAAACTGAAAACGATTTATTAAATATGGACGTTAATGGTAAATATGTTTTAGTTAACGACATTTACTTGTCTCACGACTGGTCTCCGCTTGAATTTGCGGGTGTGTTAACATCAAAAACAACTATTGACGAAACTGGTAAAAATAAGTTTTTTACTATTTACAACATAAATATTACGCCAGACTCTTTAAATTATAACGAATATGTTGCATTCTTCTCTTCTGTTACAAGTGCAACAATTACAAATATTAATTTTGTAGTTGGTGGCAATAAAATTCCGGAAAAAGATACCCCATCCTATGTTGCCGAATTTAATGATGCTGATTCAAATTGGTTTACCATTATAAATGGCGAAAGAACATTAAAAGGAGCATATCCAGGTAATCATACTACAGGTATTAGTGTAGGTGATGTTGCTAGCGATAAAGATAACAATATCGTAGGTGTTGCTTTAATTGTTGGTAGAGCAACTCAATCGTATATTTCTGATTGTAAAGTAACATATTCTGAAGGTTCTTCAATTAGCATTGGTACTTCAAATATTACTTATGTTGGTGGCTTTATTGCAAATGCGTTTACAAATACATCTATTTTAAACAATGTGGTTGAAGGGGCAGTTATTAACTTAACTAGTAATGAAGTCTCAAGTAGTGTTGATAAAGAAGATACTGCAAATGCTCAATCGCAAACTTTTGTAGGTGGCTTTATAGGTTATAGTTCAAACAATGGTACTGAAACCAATAATAAAATAGATAATTTAAGTATTAGTGTTACTCATACTAATGAGACACTAACAAATAATGGCGATAAACAAGCATATAATGACAATTTAATTGTGGGTGGTGTTTATGGCTCATTTAATAATTCATCAAATAATGCTAACTTTAATTTAAACAAGGCATTAATTAATTTAAGTTCGATTAAAAACACTGAAACTTTAAGCGTTGGTGGCGCGATTGGAGAACTCCATTCAAGTTTAACTAATTCTGATGTAGAAAACGTTTCAATAAAAGGAACACCTATAACTACAACAAACGCAAACATTGGTGGTTTTGTAGGATACTTTAATGCAAGTGAAAATAATACAATTAACTCTTGCTCTTCGTATGGTGTTGATATTTCGCAAACAGGTCTAAATAATGCAAACATTGGCGGTTTTGTTGGACTACTTCAAACAGGTACTATTCAAAACTCCGGCGTTTATGGAATTATTAATTCAAATACTCATAGAGGTAATATTGGTGGTTTTGTAGGTTGTAATTATGGAACCCTTACAAAATCATTTAGTAATGTTACAATGTCTGTTACAAGGAATGGTAGCGGCGATTTATATGCGGGTGGCTTTGTTGGTACGAATTATAATACTATAGAAAATTGCTATAGTGTAGGCTCTGCGTTAACAATTGATTATATAGGTATAAACAACTATGCTTTTGGTGGCTTTGTTGGTTATAGTGCTACTAATGAAGAATATCAAGAATCGAATATCACAAATAGTTATACCCTAACTTCAGTATGCATAGATGATAGTTATTTTTTAAAGAATGTTGGTGGCTTTATTGGGCTAAAATCTGATAGTGCTACTGTAGATGGCTACTACATTCATAACCTTGCGCTAGTGCCTCATAATGATATTGGCATTGCGGTAACAAGGGATGAATTAAACAGCGCGCTAAACATAAGCGAGTTTATAACAACTGAAGACGCTTACTACCCTTATATTGATGTAGATTATAATGTAAAAAGGTGTTTAGGCTATACAAATAATAAATTTAATACAGGTACAAGGTTTAACCCTATTAAAGTTGATGATGAAGAAGATTTTAACACACAAACAAGTAATTTATCAACAACTTACCCTGAATACATTTTAACAAGTGGCATTACAATTAATAGCGGCATTACAATCAACGGCTTTGTAAATGCAAATGGCTACACTATTAATTTAAATAATGGTGCAACTATTTCTGTCGGCGCAACTATTTCTGTTGGCAAAACTATTTCTGTCGGCGAAACAAATACGATAACAGTTAATAAAACTTTTATTAATTTAACCCCAACCTTTACAGGTGGTGTAATTAATATTGGTGGCGAAGGCACTCACAACACAGCGTTTAATGAAAATAAAGGCACAATATTTAACACACTAGTAACAACAATAGAAACAAAAGATGATAATAAAATTGTTAGTAACACAAAGGTAGATAATACCCCTGAAAGTGCAATTAATGGTTTTATTAACACAAACTCTGGCACTATTATAAATAGTTGTACAAACGCTAAATTTGATTTACAAAGTGACTTTAATAATAACATTAATGGCTTTGTAGGCACAAATAGTGGCAAAATTTACAACTGCTACACTACTGTGGAATTTAAAAATATTGGAAATACTACAAGCGGAACAATTTCCGGCTTTGTTGGAAATAATTCTAGTGGCTCAACTACAGGCTCAATAAGTGCTTCATACACAGCAATGCTTTATGTAAACCCTAATAACACACCTAATCAGTATAAAATTTCGAATAATACTTATGGTTTTTATGGGTTTGCTGATGCAGACTCAATGCCTTATGCGCAATATAGTGCTCAGGAATTAACCACGCAAGAATTGCAAAACATGTATAAAAAAACTTATAGAGGACCAGAATCTATACTAAATTCTGCTTGGCAAGTAAATGTTGCATTTAACTATGGCTACCCAGTGCTAAATGATTATTCATACACTGATTTAGGCAATAACACAACACAAATTAACTTAAGCAACTACAAGCCTACTCAAAGTGCTGATAAACTTGGAAACTACAACGTTCCAACCGCGCTTTACACTGGTGATGGTAGTGACAATGAAAACGCATATCAAATTACACACCCAGGCATGATAAAAGCACTTCACCAAAATGGAAATAATAAGTTGGTTGCTGAAACAACTGATACTACTAACAACGAAGGAACGACTACAATTAGAACATCTAATTTCTTCAAACTAACTTATGACCTTGATATGAACACTTATAGTAGTGGTTGGACGCCTGTTGACCTTAAAGAGTTCAACACCTCATTTGATGGCAACAACCACCAAATAACTAACCTAGTGTTAACAAAGGCGGCAAGAGGCGTAAATAATGGTGAAAACGAAATGGGCTTGTTTACATCAAATGCCAATGTCGAAATTAAAAACCTTGTTATTCCAAATGTTGAATTTAATATTTCAGACAATGCAAGAATCCTTTACGCAAGTGTGTTGGTCGCAACAAGCGGATGGGGCAGCAATGAAAGCACCGCTACATTCAATAACATAATTGTAAATGTTAAGCCAGATAGTGCAACAACAATTAATGCTGGTTACTTTGGCGTGCTAATTGCTTCAACTGGCAAAGCAGCTCAAAGTGCAGGTAAACTCGAAGCCACAAATTGTTTTGTAAACATTGAAAATATTACTATAAAAAGTAATGACGAATACACTTATGTTGGCTTCCTTGCCGGTGCAACAAGAGAGAGTTCAACAATCACCTCTTGCACAACATTAGGTAACCTTAACTTTACACATACAGAGTCCACAAATGGTGATGGCAAATTTAAAACCTACGAAATTGGCGGTTTAGTTGGTCACGCTAAAGGCACTTTAACTATTAATTCATCAGCAACACTTGGCAATGTAAATATTGAAAGCCTTGCTAATAATGCAACAAATACTAACGGCACAAGCATTTACGATGACGGCCTATTTGTTGGTGGCTTTGTGGGTAATGCTAACTCATTAGAACTAAATGGTTCATACTCAATTTTAACAATTGATGGCATAGATTACACTAACCCTAAAATAATGGCCGGTGGTCTTGTTGGAAAGGTTGGACAACACGAAGAAACAAAAACAGAAGGAGATGAGCAAGTAACAGTAATAGTTGATAACATAACAAGCGATTCTTCTTACTACGACTCATCATACACAAAAACTATTTCTTATAAAGGTGTAGATACTAGTGTTGTTGGCACAGTTGATACAACTGACGACTCCTATGATACTAATAAATACGATACTATCGGCTCAGCAGTTAATTTAAGTTCAGGTGATTTAGATGCTGGTTTAGAGAATTTAAATAGCGAGTCGTTTACGAAAAATGATTCATTCGGTCAATTACCAATTCAAAGTTGGTTGGCTAAAAATTCATCTTTATTAAAAGAAATCTTCATCCCTTGGATTGATTATAATTTGAGTCAAGAATACATACAATCAGGCGCAAAATTAAATCCTTATAAAATTCAAAACGCATATGATTATGAACAAGGTTCGTTCATGGCGGGCGTTGCAGGAAGATTTTATGCTGTTTATTTGCCAGAAACGGGATATGTTTGGGAAGAAGTAACAGGTTATGATTTCAATATGTTTATAATGGGTGGCGGAAGTGTTATAAACTATGATGGACAGCATCCATTTGATACTTTCTCAGGCTACATGGCAAACATTACTTTTGTAAGGACAATAAGTAGCGAAAGATCAGTTGAAGGCGAATCTTTTGCTGGTGTTGCAAATAAATTACAAGATGCGACCTTGTTAAAAATTAAAGTAGAAATTACAGATGTATCAAATTTTGATAGTATAAATCACTTTGGTGGAATTGCCGTATATGCCTCAAACAATTGTTATATTATTAATAGCACTACCTATTCTCCAAAAAATATAGAAGATGAAAACATTAGTTACGAAAATGTTGTTTTAGGTGCTGGTGTTAAAGGATACGGAGAGAATGCGGAATGGGACAACTCGCAAATTTATGCTGGTGGGTTTATATCATCTATAAGTGATAGCGGTATTTTACAAATACTACTTTCAAAAAACAACATATCAATAAAAGCTTCAACAACTAATGCTTACATAGGTGGATTTATTGGTTATTTAGCAGATAGTGGGGAATTAAATATTCTTACAAGCTTAAATAATGGTAAAATTTCTTCTACTTTCTTAAAGAAGGAAACTGAATTTTCTCTTGGCGCAGCTAGTGCGTATTATGATAATCCAATACCTAGTCAACACTTCTTAGGAGGCTTTGTTGGTTGTGTTAATGAATCAAAAATTTCAATAATTAATTCTAACAACAAAGGCTTAATTGATAATAGGGCTACACATCAAGCAATGTCAGGCGGGTTTATAGGTTTTCTATTAACGGATACAGCAATATGTTCTATTGAAAATTGCCAAAATGAAGCAGACGTTAGAATCGGCTCTAAAGATGACTTTATTAGGATGAGCGAAGAGAATTATAACAATAAAAAAGTCTTATACGCATGTGATACAACTGGAGAATCGTTGGCTTCCGCGGGTGGATTTTATGGCGCAGTATCTTCTAAAAAAGGTTTCACTTTTGATTTTAAAGGTTCTGATAATTTAGGACATATTATTAATGATACTTATAGTACATATGTTGCAAGTACAGGTATAACTAATTATCCTAAGGTTGAGACAGTAATAAGTGTAGATGATATCAAAACATATTACCTATGGAATTATGGGGTAAAGAAGTTAGAGCTGATTAAAGATGAGTATGGAGGTAATATATCCTATATCGGAACCAATTATTATATAGGTTGTTGCGCATTTGACACGAGTGGTGTTGATAGTGAAATTGAAATAAGTGGTGATGGTCACTTATTGGTAAACCTCGATAGAAGCTTAAAATTAAATAAATATATATATAAAATTAATGATGTAGCTTATTACTTTTATGGCCTTTATAATGATAAAGATAAATGTTATTATAGATACTTTTTATATGACGATCAACTCCCTTACATGGATATTTATATATACAACTATTTGCAAAACTCCGCTCAGGTTGGCTTTCAAAACCTGAACTATAGTGTTTACTCATCTCTAGCTTATGCAATTAACGATGAGTTTGAGATTACAAATGTTGAAAAAGTATTTAGATTTATTGACGAAAGAGTTATAGCTTTTTCAAAATACAACACAGACTCACAAAATACATTAGGTAGTTTATGTTATTGGAAAGATGTGGAGGAAGAAATTAGCTTAGACTATAAATACAAATACGCTGGCGGTGCAATTGGTAATATTTCCGCGAATGGTCAAACAGTTACAATTTCTGGTTTTACAAACTATGGTGATATAACTGCTGATGCATATGAAAATGCGGATCATTATGATGCAAGACAAGAAACAAAATACTTTAATGTTTATGCAAGTGGCGTGGTAGGCTATATTGACGCGATGCACGTTACAATTAATGATTGTACAAATGGTTATGCAGAAGAAGATAAAGACCAACCAACCATTACAAGTTTTGCTTATGTTACTGGTATTGCTTATGTACATGAGGGGGCAATAGCAAAATTTGATAATTGTCATAACTATGGCAGTCTTACAACTGATATTGGGACTGATACTGGGAAAGATGAAAAGTATAAATTTACTTTATCTAATGCATTGACTTATAAAATCAATGATAAAATTGTTAGTGACCTTCAATATTGGAGTTTAAATCAAACGATAGTAATAGGTGGACTTGACTTTAGTGATAAAATATTTAAATTTACATTAAAAGACAATAAGGGAAAAGAATTAGATACATTAGAATTTGATTTTCTAGAAAGTACACCTGGATATACTATTTCTTCAGATAATATAAATCTAAAAATTGAAAGAATAGAGACAAGTAATTCCGGTAGTGGTGATGGTATAATTCAAATCCAGCAAACAACAATTGTTTACACTATAACTTTATCTGGATTGGATTATGGAATATATAATTTAGAATTAAATAAGGTTTCTTAAGGAGAAAAACTTATGAAAATCAAAAGATTTTTAATAGCGATAAGTTTATTAAGTTTACTATTTTGCAGCGCGGTTTTTACCGCCTGCAAAGGTAAATTTGATGAGGTTAAAATAAGCGTAAGTGCGGCAGAAGAAATTGCTGGCACTAGTTTTCCGTGTGAATTTGAAGAATACGAGGACGGCGCTTCATTTACCACCCAAGGCTATTTAAAACTTTATATGAGTGCAGATGAAAATGGCGAACTTAAGTATGTTAGCTTTGAGGATTATTCCCAAATGGCAAACTTTGAGGGAGCGAGTGAAGCTTATATAAACGTTAATCTTTTTAATGTTCCAGATGGTTTTTCTAAAGGCTTTGTTTATACAAGTACCAATCCAAAAGTAGTAAGCGTTATTACTAGTGGCGATGATTATGTATCATCAAATGGCTCAAGCCATATTGTTAAACTTTCTGCATTAACGGGTGGAACTTCAGTAATTGAGTTTCGCCCTAAAGCAGGAGGTAATAAAATTTCATACTCTTTAACAGTTGAGGTTATTTGCCCATTAGAGAGCATGGAAGAAAATTTGGATTACAATCCTTACGTGGTGGCGGGTGAAAGTTTAAATTTAGTTGATAATAAAATTTTCACCTTTGTGCCATCAGTTTCAACTCAAAAAGAAGTTGATTATACTTTTAACACAGCAAATTCAATATATACAATTTCGCAAGAAGGTAAAGCGCTTTTAAATGGCGAAAATATAGTTGCTCAAATTACCCAAAATAACGAATTAATTGTTAGTCAAGAATTTGCTGAAAACAACATTACATTAAATGCACAAAACCCATACCTTGCCAGTGCGGGATTAACTATAGATGTAAAAGTTATACATAAACTACAAGAAAGCGAAACAATACTTGTAGTAAACTCAGTGCGCGCTGAGGATATTATATTATCAAACAATATATTAAAAGAATCACAAAAACATATAGAAATTAGACTTTACGAAATAGATATAGACGCAGTTGTTTCAATTAAAAGTTCAAACGAAAGCGTATTTATTGTAGAAAAAACAGGCATGCGTAGTGAGTCGCATGCAGGATATACAAGCTATTATTTTGACGTGTCAAGTAATAGCGTAGGGGAGGCAAGTTTACAAATTGTTATTGCTTACCCAGAAAATGACTATGAATATTCTATAAATTATAATGTTTTGGTGGAAAACTTTGTTCAAAATGTAGAAACTTTAGGAAATTTTACAAACAACACATTATATTTATATAACACATATTCTGGCACAAAGGCAGCAGGCGAAAATGTTACAATTAAAACCACTCCACAAAATTCGCTTGATAATAGATTTTTAATTTATATTAAAGAATCCGACCTTGAATACGTGTCAGTAAAAACTGGTAGTACAAACTTAAATGTTTTAACAAGCCTTAATAATATTCAATATTTAAGCGTAAATGAAAAATATTTATACAATTCAAATACAGTTATAAACATTACAAGTAAACAACTTACCGATAACGAAATTAAAATTTACTTTATTGCATACCACTCTTTAGCTTACACCGATTATGACTCATTTGATATTTCAACAACAGTAAATTCATTTGTAAATGTCAAAATTAAACAAGGTGTTTTAGCAAGTGATGCAAAATTTGAAAACTATCAATTAAGAGATGAAAATACTTATTTAGTTAAAGAAAATGGTACATCAACAATTTCTTTAAGTTATGATGCAAAATCATTCTCAGAATATATTGACATTTCATTTAGTGACCCTTCTATAGCGTCAGCAAGCAGTAAAATTATGCTTGACACACTTCACACTACTACGGGTCGTAACAGAATAAGCTTTGCGGTAAACGGATTAAAGCAAGGCGTTACTAATATAACTATAACATTTGCAAATGGTGTTAAAATTGAAGCAAAATTAAGGTGCTTTTTATCTCCAAGTGGCTTTATAATAAAATCAAATAAAACACCAAATAATTCGCAGGTGGTTGGTAAAGTTGAATACACAAACAATCAAAGCATTCAAAAACTTTACATGGCAAATACGGGCGAAAAACTTAGTATAAATGCTCAATACTTTGTGACGCAAAACAATATTACAGAATTTACAAACATAGTTGTTAAAAATGTATCATATGTATCCCTTGATGAAACCGTTGCTACAATTTCTCAAAATGGTACAATTACGGCAAAATCAGCAGGTACAACAAAAATTTTAATGACTGTTTATTACTACGCTGTAACAGGTATTTTAACTTTAGAAAACGAATTTGAACTTAAAATTTATACTCCAATTTCAAGTATTGAAACGTTAAACGCAAATAACGAAAATATTTCAAAAATAGTTTTATATAAATCGCAAAATTATTACTTCTTTAAAGATGAAGCAGAAGCTACTTTAAAATTAAGAGTAAATCCGACAATGGTTGAGGGTTTGCAAGAGCCTATTGTAAACAACCTTAATCAAAACGTTGTAAAAGTTGTGAGAGAGAAAAATTCTGGTTCAGACTTTATATTTACACTAAAGGCGCAAAACAATGCAAGTGCAACAAGTATAGTCTTTACAATAAAGCAGTTTGAAAAAGTATATACTATAAGGCTATCGGTAGAAGTTAAAAACATGCAATATGTAAGGAAAATTAACAACCCAGCGCCTATTTATAAAGAGTATGAATATGGCAAAGACGTTGTTATACAAGACTTATCAGAATCAAACCTAACGATTAATGCCGATGCAAGTAAAAAAGACTTTTTATATGTGTTTATTCCTTATAACGGCGAGGCATCAAGTAAAGAAAATGTCAAAATTAGTGAAGACGGAACAATTACTTGTAAAGAGGCAACAACAGGCTATGTTTATATAATTTCAAAAGATATATTTAATATTGAAAGAAATGTTGGCAATAAATCTTATAATGGAAAAACATACAACCTATCAACATTACTAGGTGTTGAAAATTTAATAAATGCATTAAAAGCAAGCACTACAAAAACTGAAATTGAAGAATATATTAAACTAGCAATTAGTTTAGTAGGTCTATCAAAAATTGAAATAAGTAAAGGCTCAAGGTTTGTATCAACTACAATTGAGTGTGCCGATGGCTCCGAAGAAAATCCATTTTTAATTTCAACCCCAGAGCAATTAATGGCAATTGCCTTTGATAAACATTATATTTTAAGAAACGACATTGATTTATATAATTATGATTGGGTGCCACTTGGCTTAAATGAAGACGGAACTTATAATGAATTTAAAGGTTCACTATCTGGCGAATATTCTAGGTTTGGCATAACACAATCTTATGAAATTTCAGGTTTAAATTTAATAAACAAAACAAATAAATCAGGTGAAACTCACGAAGGCTTATTTGTAGCAATATCAAATGGCGGTGTAATTAAAAATTTAAAAGTTAATGTCAATAATATTGATATTGAACAAAAATATAATCAAAGCAGTAATAATACTTTATATTTGGGCGCTGTTTGCGCAATTAACAAAGGCGAAATTAATAATGTTGATGTGTTTATTAAGTCAAGCAATATTGATATTCAAAATATTAATGCCTATATTGGTGGTGTAACTGCATTA
>JAZOQJ010000023.1:0-11307 GCA_045655985.1 Clostridia bacterium
ACTGAAATTTTAGGATTAATTCCTTTATTTGTAGCGGTTTTTTATGTTGGCTTTGGAATTTATGAACTTATTAAATACAAAAGTTTTAAAAAGGTTGATAAAAACATATATTTACTAGGCGCGTTTTACTCATTAACAATGCTTGTTTATTTGTTTTTTGAAGTTGTTGTAATCAATTTTAGGCCCGTGTTAATGGATGGCGTTTTGGAAGCATCTTATCCATCGTCTCATACGTTAATGTCTGTTTGTTTTTTAATTAGCGCTATAATAGTAAATAACAAACTATTTAATAAAAAGTTAATACTTAATATTGTTAACATTACGTTAATTGTATTAAGTTTAACTATTGTTATTTTAAGGTTTATTTCAGGTGTGCACTGGTTTACAGATATTTTGGGTGGTCTAATTATTTCAGCATTTTTAATTTCATTATTTATTTTAACTTTAAATTTATTTGAAAGAAGAAATAAAAAAGAGCAGTAATTGCTCTTTTTTTATAAAAAAGCAAGTAATTAAACTCGCTTATTTTTTTTACTACTTTAATCCAAATTCTCAGGGTCAAATAATGGTGAGTCAACAAATTCTTTCCAAGAAACACCAAGAGTTGATATTATTGCGTGTACTGTAGATAGTTTAGCGTCTGGCTTACGTGATTTTGTTAGGTCAACTACGGTGTTTAAGGTTAATCCAGATAATCTCATTAATCTATAAGGGCTCATGTTGTGTTTATATAAAAGTTCTTGTGTACGCTTTCCAAATGCCTCAGTTATTAACATAATTAATATGCCTCCTATTTCATAGGTATAGTATATTATGTATAACTTGATTGAAACTATACATACAATTAGTATAAATACAATTAATGTAAATGCGTTGACAAGTAAGAGTTAATATGCTAAAATATCAACAATGATAGTAACATTTTGTGGACACTCTAAATTATATGATAGAGGTGACCTTGTAGATAAAATTTTAGAAGTACTTATAAAAGAACTGCCTCAAGACAAGCATATTTCTTTTTACTTAGGCTTTTATGGTCGGTTTGATGCATATGCGTTTGATGCTTGTTATGAATATAAAAAAATAAATCCTAATTGCGAACTCGTGTTTGTAACTCCATATATTAATGAGTCATATTTAAAAAACCGCGGGTACGCTGATAAAAGTTGGGATAGTGTTTTATATCCTGATTTAGAAGAAGTGCCACCCAAATTTGCTATTTTAAAACGTAATGAATTTATGGCAAAAGAAGCAGATTTAATTATTGCATATGTTGTCTATACTTGGGGCGGTGCCTACTCAATGTTAACAAAAGCAAAAAAACTTGATAAAAAAATAATCAATTTAGCATATGTTGATTAGTTATAAAGGAGCAGTAATTGCTCTTTTTTTAACATAATCAAAACCTTTATCATACAATTATATGTACGGGCAAAAAATTAGGAGGTAAAACTATGTCGTTTTTTTCAAATAACAAAGACTGTAGTCGTTGTCCCGGGCCTATAAGTGGCAACGCAACTCAAGGGTTATGCGAAAGAGTGTGCATACAAACTACCAAAGTTTTCGATTCGGGAATTAAACAGTTTACAATAACTGATAGTGCTGTGACTCTTACTGATTTAAATCCGGAAAATCCAGCGTTTCCGTTAACTTTTGTTGGTTGCTCTAGTGTAAATGGTCAAGAGACAGTTATATCAAATTTAATTGTTGACCGGTTTGTTGATAGACCAAATTTTGCAAGAGTTACAGCAGATATTGCGGTTCCTGTTAATATAACTTATGTTGATGCAAATGGGACTCAAGGCACGGGTCAGGGAACAATCAATTCAAATGTAGATGTTATTATGTTTGTTCCACAACCTTCATTAATACCATTTGAGATTGAGGCCTTTGGTTCGGCTGTTTGTAGTAGTGGTTCTTATGTTAATGGCACAACTTTCAATATTTCTGCGTGCGTAACAATAATTTTAAAGGTTGTTGTAGAAGCACAAATTATGGTGCCAAGTTATGGCTATTGCACTATACCAGTACTTCAAGACTTTATTGAAAGCAACTGCTCGCCAGCAAATAATTTGCCACTATATCCGTCAACCTGTGGATCAAACCCAAATTGTAGGTGTTAATAAACAATAAAAATCCCCAGTTTTAATACTGAGGATTTTTTATAATTAATAAAATAAATTAAAAACACCAAAAGGTGTTTTTATAACATGGTAGTCCCAAGGGGAGTCGAACCCCTGTTTCCAGCGTGAGAGGCTAGCGTCCTAGGCTACTAGACGATGAGACCAAAATAAATTTAATTAAATATATAATATTTTTTTTCAAATGTCAATAATTTTTTGTAAATCAACATAAATATATGATGTAAATTAATAAAAAAATATAAAAAATATTGCTTATTTACTAAAGGTGTGCTATATTATTTATAATTTAAGGAGAAAATTTATGAGAGACTACGGAAAAGACGTTAAAGTTTTATGGAAAGATAAAAAAAGGCACCTAGGTTTACCTTTGTCTTTTACAAGTTATGCCGTTTTAGAAAAACCGGGCGAATGGGTAAAACTTATTGTTGAAAAAGGCTTCTTTACAACTCATGTTGAAGAAGTTCATTTATATAGGGTTGATGATATTGGCACATATCAAGGCCTTGGTGGTAAAATTTTTGGCACAGGCACTTTAACTGTTTATTGTAAAGACGCATCAACTGAATCAGTTTTGCTTATTAATGTACAAGAACCATATAAAGTAAGGACAATGCTAAATAACCTAGTTGAACGTGAAAGAAAAGGTAAAAACATGGGCTATTTTGAAGGTTCTTCACACTATCACGGTTTGGAATAATGCGGTAAAAATAAAATTTTCATAAAAATGTGAATAAACATATTGACAAACTAATAAAATATGTATATAATAGGTAGTGTAATTCTACTACCTATTGTTATCGCGGAGTAGAGCAGCAGGCAGCTCGTCGGGCTCATAACCCGAAGGTCACGTGGTTCGAATCCCGTCTCCGCAACCATTTAAAAAACTCAACCATAATTGGTTGAGTTTTTTTGTATGTATGTTTTTTTTTATTTAAACTTATTTTGGAATTTATAAATTCATAATTAAATTGTTTAAATTTTTTTCTTCTGCTTTTCTGTAAGACATAAAAATATCAATCAAAGGCCAAATTCCAAAAGTTAACCACCCAAATAATAATTTGCAAATACCAAGTCCTGTATCACCTATATAAAACCTATCAATACCCAAGCTACCTAAAAATAAAGATAAAAGAAGAGTTGTAGTAGAGCTGTAAGTTTTTGCAAACATGAGTGAATCTAATTTTTCATCACTAGCCTTTTCTAAATAATTTTTAAAAACTAGTATTTTATCGTTAGGTATTTTGTCTTTGTACATCATTAAAGCTTGTTGTACTTTTTCACTTGTCATATTTTTATCCTCCAAATTTAATTTAATACATATATTATACGGAACAATTTGTTCCATGTCAAATATTTTAGAACATTTTGTTCATAAAATATAGTATGAACAAGTTTGCTGTGAGGTTAAAAGAATTAAGAGAAGAAAACGGAATTACTAGGCAAGAGCTTGCCAACGCCCTTTTTGTAAGCGTAAGGCTAATTTCGTATTGGGAAAATGGATTAAGGGAATGTAGTTTTGATATGCTTATTAAAATTGCAAGTTATTTTAATGAGAGCATTGATTATTTAATAGGATATACAGATATACAATAAAACCACCAGTTCAAACTAGTGGTTTTTTTATTAAATTTTTAAACTTTTAAAAATTGTTTTCATAAAAGTTTATTGTATGATATAATAAAATCCCAATGAGTGTTAATATGTTATTAATTTGTGGAAAACTTAAAGTTCTATTTTAAGGGGGGTAAAAAATGAAATTAAGTAAAGCTGATTTAGAACTTATAAAATTTGCAGAAAATGTTGCAAAAAATAATAGTGATATTTATAACGATATAAGTTTACATGTGGGTTGTGCATTAAGGGCAAAATCTGGCAAAATTTATCAGGGCATAAATTTAAAATCGTCGCACTCGGTGTGTGCAGAGCAGGTTGCACTTGGTCATGCTTTATCTTGCGGAGAACGCGAATTTGATACAATCGTGTCCGTTAAACTTGAAAAAGATGGCTTACCTCATGTTGTTTCGCCTTGCGGGCTGTGTAGATATATTTTTGATAAAGCAAATATTGATATCAATTTTTTGGTTGAAGATATAAAAAAGAATAAAGTTGTTAAAGTAAATATAAGTGAACTTTTGCCATATCCTTATAAAAGACAGGACGAAGTGGTTAAAACTTTAAAAAAGAAATAATATAAAAAAAGCGACTGAATAAACTCAGTCGTTTTTACTTTTTTAAGAGTCGTAGTCATATGCTATTTTATTTTTCTTTTCACCCTTAAGGTTTAAAATATACCCGTCTTCAACCTTGCACCACCAATGTGGGTCGTTTTTGGGAAGGTCGTTTATAAGTTCTTCATCCGTAGTACCTTCGTCTTGCACAAGTTCTAAATCTTTAATTTCAATTGGAATTATTATATCATCATTTACGTTATCCATTAATTCTTCTGTCCAGATAATTGTTTTGTCTTTAAATTTAGGGTCAATAAAGATGACTAAAAAATTATTATCTCTAATTGCGGCATCTAATATTCGACCTTCCATATTTTTATAGATACCCGCATTGTTATAAAATTGATTATCATGTACAACTTTAACGATGTCGCCCATCTTCATGTTTTTTACCTCCTATTAAAGTATTTAATTTTAATGTTCCATTTGGAAATACCATAAAACAAGACTTTGCATTATATACTCTATTTGCTTTTTCATGTTTACCTGGGAATGTAATAAAAATATTTATTTTAAAACCGCATTTTTCATATCCTGGTTGAATATACGCTTTTTCATATAATCCTTTTATATAGGATTCTTTGGATTGCTGTTCAATTATTTGAACAAACTCTTCCTTTTCTTCATCTGTATATCCCCAAGCATAAAACCAACCTAATTTGTCTTTAAAAAAATATTTAATCTTACCATCAAGCATTAAACATTTAATATCTTTTGTATTAGGAGATTTAATTGCCTTTTCTTTACAATGGCAATATTTATGATAGAGTCCTTTTTTTGCTTTTTTAATTTCTTTAAAAAAATCTAATGCATCTGGTTTTTTACCTTCTTCATTTTTAAACCAGCATTTGTTTATAGCTGTGCATTTTTCGCAATGTGGTTTTGTTAAATTTTCAACTACACCTGTCTCGTAGGGAAAATCTTCTATCGTCCAAAAAGACTTATCGTCTTCCACCTTAATCCAATCGCTAAAACTTGTTAATGCAGAATCATAAATTTCATTAAACGCACTCATTATATCATATCTCCTTTAAAAAAACAATATTTTACGTGGGCATTGTAACACATTCGCTTTATGGGTTTTCAACTTTTATGCCAAAAACTTCACAAAAAATATTTTCTTTTCATAAATAAAATTAAAAATTTATTTAAACTATTGAAAAAAAATTTTATATATGTTTTAATTTTTTAAAAAAATGGGAGTAATTTTTATGAAAAGAGTGTTTGTTTGCGCTGGCGCAAATTATGCAAGAAATAATAAAATTAATAAGGAAGCCATTTTGTTAGGTCGTAAATTGGCTCGCGAGGGCGCTTGCTACGTTCAAGGCGGTTGCGAAAGTGGATTAATGGGGCTAACGCTTAAAGGCTTTATGAGCAAAAGTAGTAATTTTGAAATTTTTGTCCCTGAGCACTATTATAGGATAAATTGTGATGGTCTTAAAAATTTGCTTGGTAAATTTAAAGACAAAATTACAACAACTAAAGGCGAAGGGGAAAGACTTAAAAAAATTATTGCGTGTGACGAAATCGTTGTAATGCCGGGCGGTCTTGGCACTCTTGAAGAATTGCTTTATTCAAACGAAACCAAAAGGGCTTTAGAGCATGATAAAAAAATAACAATTGTTAATATTGATGGTTTTTATAATGGCTTTTTAGCTCAAATAGAACAAAACAAAAAAGAGGGTTTAACACTTGATGAGTATTTACACTTTGAAATTGTCTCAAGTGTTGAGGAACTTTCTTTTAGTGAAAATATTGAGGGCGAAACTCACGAAAAATAAAAAACATAAAAAAAACGACTGAAATAACCTCAGTCGTTTTTACTTTAAAAAATATGTAAATTTTTTTACGTTTATTTTACTGAACAATTTTTAATAATTCCTCAAATTGTTGTTCAGATATTGTCTTATAATATAATGATGATAATATAGTTGCTACGTAATTGAATTTAATCTCAAAATTTTCATGAGATGTCATTGTGTATTCTTCAAAAAAATCCTCATCCATACAATCACCTATGGAACAAGTTAAAACCCCATCTTGTTCATAACTAATTTGACCTTTGAAATTTGATCTGTAAACTTTTACCCAACTATTTTCAGTTGCAAATTTCCATTCCTTCAAATAATCTTTTCTCGTATGGTTTTTCATAAACTCAAGTGGATGAAAATCTTTTTCATATTCTTTTTTATCCAACTTTTTGGTTATAGTTAAAATTGTTTCTTTCGCAATAGGTAATTCGTCGTCGGCCAGTTTTTCAATTCTTTTAACAATTGCAACATTTTTGATTGCTCCTAAACATGTTGGAGCCTCAACAATATCATCAATATTAAAAGTCCCGTCAGCTTTATATATATACTGTGTACAGCTGTTTTTAAATTGCACATATAAGTAAGTTTCACTTTTCATATCAATATACTATCAAAAATTTAAAAGAAATTCAATTATCTTAAAAATTTTATAATTTAATTTAGTGAGAAATCCAGTTTTTATATTACTTTAATTGACAATGTTTTTACGTTTTTTGTGACTACTTTAATAAAAACTGCCAACCATTTATCTATGAAAAAATTTTTAATTGCAATTTTAAGCATTGTGGCTTTAATATTAGTTATAGCAGGTATGGGGTTTAATGTAGGCGATAAAGGAAAAGTAGAAAACAATGAATATTTACGAATACACATTCGTGCTAATAGCAATAGTGAAAGCGACCAAACTGTAAAGTATAAAGTAAAGGAAAGCGTGGTTGAGTATTTAACGCCTTTACTTTCAAGTTGCACAACTAAGGAACTTGCGGTAGAGACTATATCTGGTCACAAGCAAGAGGTTATAAATGTTGCAAATAGTGTATTAACCCAAAACGGCTTTAATTATGGTGTAAACATAAATATTTGTGAAGAATATTTCCCTGTTAGAAATTACAACGATTTAACATTGGACAGTGGCTTTTATGATGCCGTTATAGTTGAACTAGGCGCAGCTAAAGGCGATAACTGGTGGTGCGTTGTTTATCCTCCGCTATGTTTTACTAATTTTGAGTATGGTAAAAATGTTATATATAAAAGTAAAATACTTGAAATTATCAATAATTTTTTTAATAAATAGTTTTAAAAGGGCAGTTTGCTCTTTTTTATTTTCAAGCAATTTTAAAAATGTTTGAAATTTATTTTATTTAAGGGTATAATGTAAATATGGTTAAAGTTACATTTGTTTGCACTGGCGCTACTTGTCGCTCTCCAATGGCAGAAAGTATATTTAAAAATTTAGTTAAAAAGTATGGGGCGGATTGTAAGGTCTCGGCAAAAGGCATTTGCATAGACCCTAATAATTTGGAAGTAAATGAAATTGCTAAAAAAATTTTAAAAGAACACAATATTACACCTGTAAATCATAAGGCTAGCAAAATTACTACTAAAGCGTTAAGGGAAAGTGATTATGTGGTGTGTATGACGTCTAGTCAAAAAGAGCAACTTTTAAACGACTTAATTAGGTGTAAAAATAAAGAAGATAAAAGTTTGAAAGATAAGGTTTTTTGTATAAAAGAACTTGTAAATGGCGTTGATATTCCAGACCCATATGGTTATGGAGAAGCAGAGTACGAGGCGGTTTTTAAAGTTTTGTTTGTATCGCTTGAAAGGCTTTACGCCAGACTTTTTAAAAAACAATAAATATTTTTCGGGGGCGGTTTTATGATAATAATTGCGTGTGACCATGCGGGGTTTAAATACAAAAATAAGTTAATTGAGTTTTTACAAAAAAATGGAGAGGCAGTTAAGGATATGGGCGCGACAATTTATTCGCCTCAGGATAGTTATATAACTTTTGCAACAAGCGCGTGTCAGGAGTTTGTTAGTAGAATAAACGAAAACAATAAACTTATTTTAATTTGTGGTAGTGGCGTGGGGATGAGCATATGTGCTAATCGCTATAAGGAAATTAGAGCGGTTAACCCAACAAACGTAAATGTTTGTAAACTTTCAAGGATGCATAATGACGCAAACTGCTTATGCTTAGGTGCAAGGGTTTTAAGCTTTAACAAAATTAAAAAATTAACTAAAGCCTTTTTAAAGCAAGAATTTATGGGTGGCAGACATGAAGATAGGGTTTTGGCTCTTAATAATGTTGGAAAGGTAAAAAAGGATGCTAAATAGGTAAAATATGGCAAAAAAATATATTAATACACAAGAAAAAAAACAAACGGCTGTTTTGGCAATGGCTGTTTTAGATGTTAAAGATAGACCGCGGGAAGACCTTATTGAACTTAAAGGGCTCGCTGAGGCTGATAATTTAGAGGTTGTTGGACAAATTGTTCAAAACAGGGATAAACCCGATGCAAAATTTTTGCTTGGTAAGGGTAAAATAGAAGAACTAAAACAACTTGTTTTAGAAACCGAGTGCGACATTGTTGTTTTTGATAATTTGCTAACAGGTAGCAGGCTAAATAATTTGGAAGAATACTTAGGCGTTAAGGTTTTAGATAGGGCAATGCTTATTTTAGATATTTTTGCCCAAAGGGCGCTATCTTTAGAAGGTAAAAAACAAGTAGAACTTGCTCAGCTTAAATATAGTTTGCCACGTCTTAATGGTTTAAGTGCAACAAACAATCGCTATGGTGGCGGAATTGGTATGCGTGGCCCTGGCGAAACCAAACTTGAACTAAATAGAAGAATTATTGAAAAAAATATTTTGGTTTTAGAAAAAGAACTTAAAAAACTTGAAAATGATAGAGAGCTTAGAAGGAGTAATCGACTAAAAAGCAATAAAAAGACTGTGGCGCTTGTTGGTTATACAAATTCTGGCAAAAGTACTTTATTAAATACTCTTACTAAAGCAAATGTTTTGGCTAAAGATATGCTTTTTGCGACCCTTGACACTACTACGCGAGAGCTGTATTTAGGTGAAGGCAGGGAAATACTTATAACCGATACTGTTGGCTTTGTAAATAAACTTCCGCACGAACTTGTCGAAGCGTTTAAATCTACTTTAAATGAAGCGGTGAGCGCCGATTTAATTGTGCATGTAGTTGATGCAACAAGTAAAGAAAGAAGCACTCAAGAAGAAGTCGTTTTAAATGTATTAAAATCGCTAGGCGTTCAAAACACTCCAATTTTAACGGTATATAATAAGTGTGACTTGGAGTATGATTTTATACCAGCAGGTGTTTTAAAAATTTCAGCAAAAAACAATCAAAATTTAAACGTTTTAAAAGATAAAATTATTGAAATGCTGTTTTAAAAAGGTGGATATAAAATCCACTTTTTTGGTTTTTAGGAAAATTTTGGTAAATTTTATTTTTTATGGTATAAATTACCAAAAAATAAATAAACTAAAATTGATTTTTAGGGCTATTAAAATTGGTTTTTAAACAGCAATTTTTGTGAAAAAGATACCAATTTTGTATTTTTTTAAAGAAAATTGAATTTTGTTAAATTACTTTTTCAAATTGCTTGACTAAAAAATACTAATAAGTTAAAATTTACTCGATAACTTTTTATAAGGCTTTTTAAGGAGAACTTTTCAAATGAAACATATCAAAAAAATTGTTGCTTGTGGTTTAGCTCTTACTGCTATTGCAGGTACTTATGGCGAAATTGCGCCACACACACAAACTCTAAGGGCGGAAGACGTTACTATTCAAAATCCTTCAACTAGCGATGCTTTTTCTGTTACAGGTCTTGTAACTCATGCTAAAGTTGGTGATGTAATTACTATTCCAACTAATGGCAATTACTCAGTAAGTGTTACTGACATTAATGGCAATGCAGTTGAATTGGATGCTAATAATAAATTTACTGCAGGAGCAATTAACTATAGGGTAACTTACACTAATAAAGCTAATAGCGACATTGTTCATTCATTTATTATTAACGTAACAGGTGAAGCTGAAAGTGTTGAACTTGAAAACGAAGGCAAATTTATACCTAGCGAAATTTTTGTTGGTGAAAAGGTTTATTTACCTGAACCTAAAAATGAATGTGATAGTTTTGAAATTTTTGTAAATAATAGTGAAACAAACTTAGAAGCAAACGCCGAGGATAACTATGTGTTTAGCGCTACAACAGCAGGCTCTTATACAATTAAGTATGTGTTAACAAAAGGCGCATCACAAATTCAACAAACTTATGTTGTAAACGTAGTTAATGCAAACTCATATAATGTTGAAGTTGGTTATGAGCTATCAAGCGCAAGAAAAACTTCACTTGAAGTTAATGAAGAATATACTCTTCCAACAGTTACAACATTTAATAAATTAAAAAATAATGCCCCACTTGAAAACTATACAAAAGTTGAAGTAACTTATGTTGATAAAAATGGTAACAACACAAATATTTCAGTTGTTGATAACAAGTTTACTCCAATATATTTAGCTGATGGTACATCTTATTACAAAGTTAAATATACAGTAAAAACTGTTCATTCTGCATTTGGTAACACACTTGTTGATGACACTGAAATTGAATACACAATTCGTGATGTACATGATAGCAAAATTTCATTTAAAAAACTTAACTTAAATGCTGAAGTTGTTGCGGGCGAAGTTACATTTAAACCTGAACTTGAAAATGAATATGATACAGATGCTTCAATACAAGTTACAATTAAGGATAAAAACGATCAAGATGTTACTGTTACTGATAATCAAGACGGCACCTTTACATTCACAGCTGTTACTGACAATTGGTACTCTATTGTTTTAAAAGGTAGCGATGAAAGTGGAAATTCAATTACTACTGATGGCTTTGTTGTAACTGCAATTACTGCTGACAATAAAGCACCTGAAGTTAAGAAAATTGATTGTGATAAATCAATGGCTAATGAAGGTGAAAAAGTAACATTTACTTTACCTGCGGCAAGTGATAATGTTACAGTTAATGCTGATTTAACTTATGACGTTTCAGTGAATGGCGTTACAACTTTAACAGTTACTGATAAAG
>JAZOQJ010000024.1:0-6277 GCA_045655985.1 Clostridia bacterium
AGAGAAAAGAAATAATTTAAAAGAGAATTAGGATTTTAATACTTAAAAAGCACCTAAAAGTAGGTGCTTTTTTTATTATAATCTCTAATTAAATTTTCGGTTCAAAGCCTTCAAAAATTACGTTGTCAGATATTTGAATTGCTTTTAAATATTCTTCTTGAGAGCGAATTGTCCAAGAAATAATTGGTAATTCACACTTGGTTACAGGGGTATATGGTAAATCGTTTAAATTATAGGCAATAAAGTCAGGCTCTGTAACTTTATTAAGTAGCATTTTTTTAAGTGCTAATTTTTTAAAGAAAGGGAATTTAATGCCTTTTAATTTACTTGCTAATTGACCACGCATAACGTGAGGAGCGTTATCTTTAAACCACTTTAATACATAAGGGTTAAAACTTTCAATAGCGAATTTACCCTTATAATCTTTTAAAACGTTCCAAACTGCAACCTCTAAATCCCCAACTTTTCCATTATTTTTAATTTCAAATAATATTGGGGTTTTACCATCTACTAGCTCTAGCATTTCGGATAAGGTAGGGATATGTTCATCGCTTCCATTTAATTTAATTTCTTTTAAATCTTCTTGAGTTAAAGACGAAACATATTTATCTTGAGAAGTTGTCCTTGCAGTAGTATCGTCATGTATTACAACAATAGTACCGTCTTGTGTCATGTGTAAATCACACTCAATTGCATAGCCACTATCCACCGCCTTTTGAAAGGCAGACAAACTGTTTTCAGGGCTAACTTCATCATGAAAACCACGGTGAGCAATAGGTTTTTCTAAAATCCAAGTATCAAGCGCTTTATTTTCTTTCATAAAATTTCCTTTTAATGTATTTAAGTTTATCAAATATAAAAATATAAAGCAATAATTTTTGAGAATTATAAACTATTTTATTGTTTTTTATGGTCTTTTATGTAAAATATCTTGCAAAAAGCAACAATTTAAAATATAATTTATCATAAATTGGAGAACTTATGGATAATAATTCAAGACAAAAACAAATACGTAATTTTTGTATAATTGCGCATATAGATCATGGTAAAAGCACTTTGGCAGATAGGCTTTTGGAGTATACTGGTACTGTTTCTAAAAGAGATATGCAAGCCCAACTTTTAGATAGTATGGAACTAGAAAGAGAAAGAGGCATTACAATCAAACTTACTCCTACAAAAATGAACTATACTAAAGATGGTGTAGAGTATGAATTAAATTTAATTGATACTCCTGGACATGTGGACTTTACTTATGAAGTATCACGTAGTTTAGCCGCTTGCGAAGGTGCTATTTTAATAGTTGATGCAACTCAAGGAGTAGAGGCTCAAACCTTAGCAAATATGTATCTGGCCTTAGAAAACAACCTTGAAATTTTACCTGTTATAAACAAAATTGATTTACCAAGCGCTGATATTGTCAATACAAAAAAAGAAATTGAAGATATTATTGGCCTTCCTGCTGATAACGCCCCATGTGTTAGCGCAAAAGAAGGTACAAATATAAAAGATGTTTTAGACCAAGTGATAGAACAAATTCCGCCACCTCAAGGGGACTTAAATAAACCACTAAAAGCACTGATATTCGATAGTTATTACGACAATTACAAAGGTGCTGTATGCTTAATTAGGGTTTTTGATGGCGAAGTAAAGCCAGGTGACAAAGTTTTAATGATGGCTTCAAATAAGGTGTATGATATAGTTGAAGTCGGTGTATTTAAACCTTTAACTGTAGCGACACCAAGTCTTACTGCCGGTGAGGTTGGTTATATTAGTGCATCTATTAAAAGTGTGAGTGATGTTAAGGTGGGCGATACTTTAACTTTAGTAAATAATCCTTGTCAAGATATTTTGCCTGGCTATAAAGAGGCTATGCCGGTTGTATTCTGCGGTATTTTCCTAGTAGATGGTAGTAAGTATGACGAACTTAAAGACGCTTTAGAAAAATTAAAACTAAATGACGCTAGTTTAAGTTATGAACCAGAAGTATCGCAAGCCTTAGGTTTTGGTTTTAGGGTGGGCTTTTTAGGCCTTTTACACATGGAAATTATTACCGAAAGGTTAGAACGTGAGTTTAACCTAGAAATTATCACAACCAGCCCAGGAGTTAATTACCATGTTTACAAAACCGATGGCACTATGATAGATGTGTCTAACCCAATGAACTTACCAAAAACCACTGAAATTGAATATATTGAAGAACCTGTTGTTAAAGTTAATGTATACACTCCGCCAGAATATGTTGGTGCTTTAATAGACTTGTGCCAAGAAAAACGTGGCGTGCAACTAAATTTAAGTTATATTGATACAAAGCGTGTAAACCTATTATATAAAATGCCTCTAAATGAAATTGTGTATGACTTTTTTGATAGTTTAAAATCTCGTAGTAAAGGTTACGCTAGCTTAGACTATGAAATTACGGGCTATGAGCAATCGGAATTAGTTAAAATGGATATTTTATTAAATGGCGATCCTTGTGATGCGTTATCACTAATTGTTCATAAAGATAAAGCCTACCCACGTGGTAAAGTTCTTGCTGAAAAACTAAAGGAAATTATTCCTCGTCAATTATTTGAAATACCAATTCAAGCGGCAATTGGTAATAAAATTATTGCTCGTGAAACTGTTAAAGCGCTTCGTAAAGACGTTCTTGCAAAATGCTATGGCGGAGATATTACCCGTAAAATGAAACTACTTCAAAAACAAAAAGAAGGCAAAAAACGTATGCGTCAAATTGGCTCCGTTTCAATCCCTGCCGAAGCCTTTACAAGCCTTTTAAAATTATAATAATAAAGTACTGCTTTATTGCGGTACTTTTTTTATTAAATCTATTGAAAAATAAAATTTGATAATATATAATTAGAACATTAAATTTTTAAGGGGAAATTTTATGGAAAAAGAAAAATTTATACCAACGGTAGAAGAAAGGTATTATGTAGATATTTACAAGTTAAAAAACAAGAGTTTTTTTAAAGAAACAGTAGAAGTAGCAGGCCCTAGTATTTATGGTTTAGAAATTTCTATATTTTGTTATAGAATAAGGCTTTATTCTGCCGATACAGTTGTTTTAAATGACGAACCTATTAAAAAAGACAATGGCGAAAATGTTGTTATTGATGGGACTAGCAAAACTATTGGTGATTATTTAGTAGATAGCAAGCTCCAAGATTTAAGAAAAGCGTTAGACGACAACCAATGCTATACCTTAAATAATGCTATTAATAGTGGCTATTTAACAATTTTAAGAGATGGCGAAGATATTGACGATAACACCGGTTTTTGTTACTATGGCGAGCCTATAAAAACAAAATAGCAGCTATATATTATATATACTTATAAAATTTTTAAAGAAAAAAGGTCAAAACACTTGATTTTGGCTTTTTTTTGTGCTAAACTTAAGCGTTTCAAAAAATACGCACCTTAGGTTTATTGTGTATTTGTGCCCAATTTAAGCAAGGAAGGCATAACAAATTTGGTTTGTGATGAGCAACTTATTTTGTCTTGCTGGGTGAATGCATGAGTTTTAAAAACTTTTGGGAGGACTTAACAGGAGGAAAAATTATGTCAGTTATTTCAATGAAACAATTATTAGAGGCAGGTGTTCACTTTGGTCACCCAACTCGTAGATGGGATCCTAAAATGGCTCCATATATTTACACAGCTAGGAATGATATTCATATCATTAACCTAGAAAAAACTTGTGGCTTAATTGATGATGCTTATAACTATGTTAATAAAGCAGCTCAAGAAGGTAAAACAATTTTATTTGTTGGTACTAAAAAACAAGCTCAAGAAGCAGTTAAAGAAGAAGCAACTCGTTGTGGTATGTTCTACATTAACAATCGTTGGCCAGGTGGCACTTTAACTAACTTCAAAACTATTAAGTCAAGAATTGCTCGTTTACACGAGTTAAGAAACATGGATGCTACTGGTGAATTCGAATATTTACCTAAAAAAGAAGTAGCTCGTCTTAGACTTGAGCTTGAAAAACTAGAAAAAGACTTTGGTGGTATTGCAGAAATGACAAAACTTCCAGATGTTATTTTTGTAGTTGATAGCAAAAAAGAACACATTTGTGTATCTGAAGCTAAAAAACTTGGTATCCCTGTTGTAGGTTTAATCGATACAAACTGTAACCCTGATATGGTTGATGTTATTATCCCAGGTAATGACGATGCTAAAGGTTCAGTAAAATTAATTGCTGCTGCTATGGCAGATGCTGTTATGGAAGCTAAAGAAGGCGTTTCAAACGCTGCTGTAGATAGTGCTGAAGAAGTTACTTCTATGGAAGATGTTGTTGCTGAAGTTGAAGCTAAAAAAGCTGATAACGAATAATTTATAATAATTGTGAAAAAATGCCTTTTTCACTATTAAAATATTTGCATTATATTAAATTTTCGTTTATACTTTTTAAAGTAAAACTTATTAAATACATTTTTAAAGGAGATTAAATTAAATGTTTACTAATCAAGATGTAATGAAATTGAGAGAAAAAACCGGCGCAGGCATGATGGACTGCAAAAAAGCTCTACAAGAATGTGAAGGCAACATGGATAAAGCTGTTGACTACCTAAGAGAAAAAGGTATCGCTAAAGCGGCTAAAAAAGCTGATAGAATTGCTGCTGAAGGTGTTGTAGAAAGCTATATTCACCTAGGTGGTAAAATTGGCGTTTTAGTAGAAGTTAACTGCGAAACTGACTTTGTGGCTAAATCTGATAACTTTAAAACACTTTGCAAACAAATCGCTATGCATATTGCAGCATTCGCTCCAAAATATGTTCGTCGTGAAGAAGTTGAAGAAAGCGTTATAGCTAAAGAAAAAGAAATGATTTTGCTTGAAATGAAAAATGACCCTAAAAACGCTAATAAACCAGAAGCTATTTTAGAAAAAATGGTTGAAGGTAAAATTGGTAAATTCTATAGCGAAATTTGTTTAATGGAACAAGCATTTGCTATTGACCCTTCTAAAACTTTAACAGACGTTGTTAATGAAGCTATTTTAACAATCGGTGAAAAAATCACAGTTAGAAGATTTGTTCGTTACGAAATGGGTGAGGGCCTTGAAAAAAGGCAAGATAACTTTGCTGCAGAAGTAGCTAGCCAAATGAACGCTGCTTAATTTATTGAATATTGTAAAATCAAGTTCTGTATAAGGGCTTGATTTTTTTATGGTTTTATGGTATACTTTTAGTAGTTTTAAGGGGATAAATATGAATATTAATAAACTTTTATTTAATGAATTTATAAAATCGGCAATTGCGCGAAGTCGTAGGTTTTTAGAATTGGAACCTCAAAAGTTCGAAAAACTGGCTCGTAATATGTATTATGGTATATTTTCAAAAGATATGTTAGTTCTTTCAAATGATAAAAAATTATTACAAAAAATAGTTAACCATTATGCTTTAGCTGAAGATAATATACAGTGGCTTTTTATTAATGCGCAAATGGCTAAAAAATTAATAGATAAAGTAAACTTTAATAATGGCCTATTAATGATGCCAAATTCAGAAAGTGTTTTATCGCCAATAAACCTTTTAGTAATGGCTCAGGAAGCAGAAAGTTTAAAAATTCCTTGTAGCGATTATTTTGACACTCATACTGAAAAATATGGCATTGAACTTTTTACATCAGATATGGAAATTATAGAAGTTCCTGGTTTTAAATTTACCGTAAACGTAAATAACTCAGTTAAACCTATGTTTAATAATGGTGTAATATGCGATAATGTGTCCATGGATAATTTTATATACTTTTTTGATAATGCTATGGACGAAATTTTATTTGAAGAAAAATAATATGGGGTAAATATAAATGACTGAATATGAACTTATGAAATTAAGTGAAGAGTTTGACGAGGCGGTAAATTATTATGATTTTACTGCTGAAGAAATTGCTGAAATGGCTCGCAAAAAGGGTATGGAAATTGAAAAGTTTAAAGAAAAATATTTTGACTACTATGATGATATAAAACATAACCTTAAAAAGAAGCAAGACTGGTAGGCCATAAGCCCGGCGGGCAAGGTTACAATACTTCCTTACTTAATTACCATGTGTTTCTATTAAACAGAAACAAAAAACGTTGGGGGTTGCAATTCCCACAAAACCCAAAACGCTTTATGGGTTAAGAATTAAAAATTAAAAGTGCTCTTTAAAGGGTGCTTTTTTTGTTAATAAAATATTTAAAATGCAATAATTTGAAAAAGTTGTAAATATTAATTGCAAAAAAAATATGTTTTAGATAAAATATATATTGATAATTTTTAAGGAGAAATTTTAAATA
>JAZOQJ010000025.1:0-5154 GCA_045655985.1 Clostridia bacterium
GCTTATCATAGCATTTTTCAACAGTAAAGCAAGCGTTAAAATAACCTTTTTTATTTATTGCTTTAATTTGATTTAACCTTGTTGCACATTTATATAATAAAATAGCAAGTAGTAGTAAAACTAACACTATTCCACAAATAAAAACAGTTACAAAATAGGTAGGGAAAAAGTAGTTTAATACAAACACTATGCCGCCTAAAACCAAACAACCTAAAAGAGTTAAAAGTATAGGTAAAAATAAAGAGGAAGATATTTTCTTTTTGTATAAACTATATTCGTTATTATTTTTTAGTTTATTTAAAAAAGCTTCATTTTCACTATATAATTTTGTTTTAATTTGTAAAAAATCTTTATCAACTTGGGTTAGGCTCATAAATTTCCTCCACAAAACTTGTTTTATATACTTTTATTATATCAATAATTTGTTATTAAGTCAATCTTAATAATTAAATTAAAAAAATATTGACTTTAGAAATTTTTAGGTGTATAATCATAATAGCATTGATAAAGGGTGGCGCCTTTGGAGCAATTATAAAACTTAATAAAAGTGTGTGATTTTCACAAATTAGGGTGGAACCGCGGAATAATATATTTCGTCCCTATGCTTTATTTTTTAAGGCATAGGGTTTTTTATTTTATAAAAACTTATGTCAAAAATTAATTTTAAGGAGAAATTTTATGGCAAATAGTAAACTTACTATGGATAAATTAGTGGCCCTTTGTAAAAATAGGGGATTTATATTTCAAGGCAGTGAAATATATGGTGGTATGGGTAACACTTGGGATTATGGTCCAGTAGGTGTTGAACTTAAAAACAATGTTAAAAAAGCTTGGTGGAAAAAAGTTGTACAAGAAAGCCCTAATAGCTATGGCGTTGATGCTACTATTTTAATGAATAGGAAAGTTTGGGAGGCTTCTGGTCATATTGCAAGTTTTGGCGATCCTAAAATGGATTGTCGTGAGTGTAAATCCCGTCATAGAGCCGATACTTTAATTGAAAATTATTGCGAAAAACATAATATTGAGGGCATAAATGCCGATGCTATGTCTCGTGAAGAACTTATGGCATTTATTGATGAAAAAAATATCAATTGTCCAGTGTGCGGTAAACATAATTTTACTGAAATTAGGAACTTTAATCCTATGTTTGAAACTAGCCGAGGCGTAGTGGATGAAAATCAAAACAAAATATATCTTCGTCCTGAAACAGCGCAAGGCGAGTATGTTAACTTTTTAAATATTCAACGTTCAACTCGTGCTAAAATTCCTTTTGGCATTGCTAATATTGGTAAAGCGTTCAGGAACGAAATCACTCCAGGTAATTTCACGTTTAGGACAATTGAGTTTGAACAAATGGAACACCAAATGTTCTGTCACGAAAAGGATGCAATGGATTATTACAACTATTATAAAAACTTTTCAATGGAGTTTTTTACTAGTTTAGGTATTAAGGCAAGTAAATTAAGATATAAGGACCATAATAAACTTGCTCACTATGCTAAAGCCGCTTGTGATGTTCAATACGAATTTCCTTTTGGTTGGGAAGAACTTAACGGTACTCATCATCGTGGCACTTGGGATTTATCTCGTCATCAGGAATATAGTGGTAAATCAATGGTTTATACTGACCCATTTACTAACGAAAGTTATATTCCTACAGTTGTAGAACATACAATTGGTGCAGATAGGTTTACTTTAGCTGTTTTATGTGATGCGTACGAAGAAGAAACTTTGGAGGGTGGAGATACTCGTGTTGTAATGCACTTCCATCCATATCTTGCACCTTATAAAGTTGCTATTTTACCTTTACAAAAGAGTTTAGGTGAAAAAGCAAAAGAAGTTTATAAATTACTTTCACAAGAATTTATGTGTGATTATGACGAAGCAGGTTCAATTGGCAAAAGATATAGAAGACAAGACGAAATTGGTACTCCTTATTGCGTTACTATTGACTTTGATACCTTAGAAAATAACACGGTAACTGTAAGAGATAGAGATACAATGGAGCAAATAAGATTAAATATTAACGAACTAGTTCCTTATATTCAAAACAAAATCAAATTTTAAATAAAAGGTGTTTATGAAAAATAAACAAAATTATCAATATAAGAAATATAATTATGATCTTAGTTTTTGTCCACACTGCTATTCAAAAATGGATAGGATGAGCGGTGTGTGTACAAAATGTGGGTTTAGAGAAGATAGTTTAAATGGTGCAACAAATACTCTTGCCAAAAATGCAAAAAAACTTTTTAGGGAAGATGAAGTTGTAAAAACAAAAAAACTTCCACCAGATGTTAGTCGTAAAAAACTTTTATTACTTACAATTTTTACGGGTTTTGTGGGTGGGCATTTGTATTATGTAGGCAGATATACAAAAGCAATAATATACTCAGTTATGTTTACGGTTAGTTTATTTTTATTCTTGTTTTGTATGGAAGTAACCGCATTAACTCACGGCGCGTTTGTATCTTTGGTTGTTAAAATGGGTTTGATTTCTTCAGGCGTTTATATAATTGATTTATTTATGGATATTGCAAGGGTTGTTTTTAAAAGGTTTAAAGTACCTGTGCTTGCTCCAGAAAATAAAGCAAATTATGATAGAACAAATATAAATTAAAAAGGTAAAAATATGGCAAAAACTGTAGTAGTTGGTATGAGTGGCGGTGTAGATTCATCCGTTGCGGCATATTTATTAAAAAAAGAGGGCTATAATGTTATAGGCCTGTTTATGCATAATTGGGAAGAAGAGGGTGAGGGCGGACATTGTACGGCAGAACAAGACTTTTTAGATGTACGTATGGTGGCTGGCAAACTTGATATCCCTTATTATAGTGTCAATTTTTCTAAAGATTATAGGGATAAAGTTTTTGCTGATTTTTTAGAAGAATATAAAAAGGGAAGGACGCCAAATCCCGATGTGTTATGTAATAGGGAAATTAAATTTGGTCCATTTTTAGAGTACGCTAAAAGCATTGGTGCTGACTTTATAGCAACAGGGCACTATTGTAAAATAAGCCATGAGGGTGGCGTTCATAGGCTTTTAAAAGCAAAAGATACAAATAAAGACCAAACATATTTCTTAAATCAACTCAATCAACAACAACTAGAAATGGTTTTGTTTCCACTTGGAGATATGACAAAACCTGAGGTACGTAAAATAGCAGAAGAACAAGGCTTGATTACGGCATCTAAAAAAGATAGTACTGGCATTTGCTTTATTGGAGAGAGAAATTTTAGAGAATTTTTAAAAAATTACCTTCCTTTGCAGCCTGGTAATATTGTTGATGAAAAAGGCAATATAGTAGGCAGGCACGAAGGCCTATGCTATTATACATTAGGTCAAAGACGTGGGCTTGACATTGGGGGAAAAGCAGGAGGCAATGGAGAAAGGTGGTTTGTATTAAAAAAGGACTTAGATAAAAACGAACTTATTGTATCTCAAGGCGAAACTGACGCTCTATTTTCAAATGGCTTGATAAGTTATAAAGTTAACTGGATTACAGGTACTCCTCAACAAAAAACATTTGATTGTTTTGCAAAAATGAGGTATCGTCAACCCGATCAAAAAGTGAAAGTAACATTGCAAGAAAATGGTCACGTTAAAGTTGACTTTTATGAAAAACAAAGGGCTGTGACTCCAGGACAATATGTTGTATTTTATACTGAAACTGAGTGTTTAGGTGGCGGAGTTATAGAAGAAACTTTTTAATAAAATCAGATAAATAAAAAAAACTCAGATAGTTTATCCTGAGTTTTTTGTTGGTTGGGGCAGAGAGATTCGAACTCCCGCGTCTCGGAATCAGAATCCGATGCCTTACCGCTTGGCCATGCCCCAAAAACTTAATTATTATATCTCATATTAATTATTTTGTAAATAAAATTAATAAAAATTATATTAAAACACACTTTATGATGTTTTTTTTAAATAAATGGTATTGACGGATGCCATATTTTTTTATATAATAATTATGAAAGTTTTAAAGGGGTTATTTTATATGGATAAGGATTATTTGTCGATTGCAGTAGATAGAACAATATATGGTAAATGTGATACACCTTCAAATTATATGCTAAGGGATAATCATCAACGAATTGAAATTATTGTTGAACAATTTAACAAATTTAGTGATGAATTTATTGTATCTTTTGCTCAGTTGAATGAAAAAAAAGCTATTTTACTGGAAACAGAACGTGAACTTGAATTTCAAAATCAAAAATTCAATTATTTAAAATTAAAAAACGCAAAAAAGTCAAAAGTTATTACTGAACCTTTACTTTTAAAACAATTAAAACTAAGATTAATTAATAGCAAGAAAGAGATTATTGATTTGTTGTTTAGTTTAAATGACTTAAGGAATAAAATTTATATGTGTTCTATGAGGCTTGAATCTGTATGCAATAATGTTTTGGATTATGACGATTCTGCTTGTTGCACCGTTCGTGTAGGAGGGCATACTTATACAAAATCAAGTGTATTAGAATTTGCTGAAAGTTCTAAAAATGCAGTAAAAAATCAAATTTTAGGATTGCCTTTAAATGAAGTGCCTCCGCTTACTAAATTAAGGGAACTAAATAAAATGTTTATAAAAGAACAAGGTGAGTATGTAAGAAAAACTTACTTTGGCTTGGAAAAATAATAACCACTAAAATTAAGAGTAAATTTTTTATAACTAAAAAACAACAAAAAACGCACCACTAAATAGGTACGTTTTTTTTGGTGCATCCAGAGGAACTCGAATCCCCAACAACCAGTTCCGTAGACTGGTGCTCTATCCAATTGAGCTATGGATGCATAACGATATATTAAGTTGTAAGATTTTTGCCCCCCAAAGGAACTGGGTGTTCTAAATTAGGGCTCCCAATAAAACGAAAAAAGAGTTTTTTGGGAAGCGCAGGCGTCCAGTTCAAAATTGAGCAACCTTTTTTAAAGGCTTGCGATATCTAAAAATTCTGGACAAGCCGAGCAAGTTCCGTAGACTGGTGCTCTATAAAGTTATGCTATGGATGCATAACGATATTTTAAGTTGTTTAGGTTTTTAAAGTTTCTAAACGCGAATAATTATAAACTATATTTTTAAATTTGTCAATCATTAATAAATAAATTAATTAAGATTTTATTTGTTTTATAAAATCCATAAAATAAAAAATATT